>NZ_JAMFRV010000701.1 GCF_026224925.1 Pseudomonas sp.
GCGTAAGCCGCCCAGCCCTGTGCCCATTGCAAGTACCAGCCGATGCCGGATTTGACGCCCATCATTTCTGCGACCACCAACGTCGAGAATGAAGCGCCGAGGCCCATGAACAGGCCGACAAATACGTGGGGCAATGCCGCGGGGATCGCCACTTTGAAGATCAGAAAACGCTGCTTTGCGCCGAGGGTTCTTGCTACGTCGTAGTAGGCTTTATCGACACTGGCCACTCCCGACCACGTCAGCACGGTGACCGGAAACCAAGTTGCCAAGGCGATCAAAAACACGCTGGCGCTCCAACTGCTGGGAAACAGGAAGAAGCACAGCGGCAACAAGGCGGTCGATGGCACAGGGCCAAGGATGCGCAATACCGGGTGCAGCCAATAGCCGATGCTGCTTGACCAGCCGATGGCGACACCCGCGATAAATCCAGTGGTTGCACCGAATGCCACGCCGGCGCCCAGCAGCAGTGCCGAGTGCAGTAGGCTGTCCGCCAAGCGTGGCCAATCGTCAACGTAGACGTCCAACAACGCTTGCGGCGGCGCGAAAAATGGCACGGGCAAGATGCCGAGCTTGGCGGTCAGCAGTTCCCATATACCCAATAAAATCGGCAGCGCGATCAACCAGGCAGCAGTTCGACGCACACGGCCAGCAACCTTGGGCGACCAATGCCCAACGATCCCCAGCAACACAATGATTGCAGCGACCGCCAGGCAGAGATTCGCCAAGCCTTGGGTCATCGGCCAATTACGGGTGGCGTTGGGCATGCGAATGATCACCAGCGCCACCGCCACCCACGCCACGACTGCCACAACCCCTTGCCTCCACACCGCGAAGCCAGGTCGGGCCTCAAGGTTGGCGAGGCTGGACACCTCAGTTGAAGACATCGGCCGTAATCTCCTTGGCGAATTCGTTCGCATCGGTGCTTTGACGAATCACCTCCACGGTTTTCAGGTCGCTGACGTAGGTAGCGATTTCCTTGGTCAGCGCCGCGCCGACAGCGTGATGGCCGTGGGTGTGATCGTGAAGAATCGCCTCGACTTCTGCGGTGGAGGTATTCAACGCATAAGCTTGAAAACCCTTGGCGACCGCTTCTGGATGCTTGACTGAATAGTCGTGCGCTTCAAGGATTGCCTGGGTCAATGCGGCGACCACGCGCTTCTCTTCGCGAACCAGTTTGCCGGTCACACCCAGCACGCAGCAGCTGAGATTCGCGTATTCCTCAGACAGATTGCTCGACAGCTCTTGCGCCTTGCCAGACTTGATCAAGCGGTACATGAACGGGTCACTGCCGCTGATGGCCTGCACTTCGCCACGCTCCAGCGCAGTTCCCAGCAGGTCGGCTGGGTATAGGCGCCATTCCACGTCACGCACAGGATCGATGCCGTGCTTTTTCAGCAGGATGGAGAAGAAGTTACGGTCTGGGCTGGCCATGTCGGTGACGCCGATGGCTTTCCCTTTCAGGTCTTCCAGCGAATGAATGTTGCTATTCACCGCGCTGAGTAACCGCAAGCAGCCGCCGTGAGTACCGGCAGTCAACTTGACGTCGAAGCCCTGCTCTAGCGCTTTGAGCCAGCGCAGCGCCATACCGACACCCGCGTCAGCCTTGCCGGTAGCAATGGCTTCGAGCAGCACTTCGGTGGAGTTGCCAAAATTAACCAACTCGACGTCGAGATTGTGCTTCTTGAAGAAGCCTTCGCCGTGCGCAATCACGACAGGGGCCAGGCATACCGCGTTAAGGTTGACCGCCAGTTTCAGCGCGCGGGGCTTATCCAGGCGGATGAACTCACCGGTACCTGTAGGCTCTGCGCCCATATCACCCATGTCAGCCATAGGCTCCGCATGCTCATCTGCCGCCCAACTGGCGCGCGGCAAAGACATCAGTAGCGGGCTCGCAAGGGCGAAGCCGGCGAGACCCAACACGTGACGACGGGTCAATTTATCAAAAGCGGCCATTCAACTATCCCTTTGGGTTATGGAAATCACTCAGTCCTTCAGGTCGGCTAGACCCAGGTGTTCGCGCAAGGTCGAGCCTTCATAAGCGCGCCTGAACAAACCTTTGTGTTGCAGGTGCGGAATCACGCTTTCGACAAATTCGCTAAAAGAGCCCGGCAGATAAGCGGGAGAAATCACAAACCCGTCGCAGCCTTCGCCGAGAAACAGATCAGCCAGCTGTTCGGCGATTTGCGCGCCAGTACCGACCAATTGCGGCACGCGAACACTGCTGGCGAAAATCCGTCCGAGCTGCTCCAGCGTGGTGTCCGCGCCTTGCATCAGGAGTTTTTCTGCGGCGGCAGGGTGGATCAACGGCGATTGGGCGATCTCGGCCAGCGTCGCCGACAAAGGGAATGGAGACAGGTCGACATTCAGCTGTGAAGCCAGCGTCACCAACCCGAGTTCGGGGCGTGCCAGCGCGTTGTGCTGATCGCGCTTGGCCCGTGCTTCGGCTTCGGTACCGCCAATAAAGGGCATGACCGCAGTCAGGACTTTGCAGCTGTCGGCGTCGCGACCTTGTTGCACCACCTGTGCCCGTACGTCATCGCGGAAGGCGCGCATGGCGTTCAAGTGCGGATGGATGGTGAAAATTGCCTCGGCCCAGCGCGCACCAAAGCGTCGGCCCCGACCTGATGATCCAGCCTGAATCAACACCGGCCGCCCTTGCGGCGTGCGCGGGATATTCAGCGGTCCTTCGACCTTGAACCAGTCGCCGCTGTGCTGCACGGAATGGATCTTCGATGGATCAGCCAACACGCCGTTTTCACGGTCCAGTTTGAGTGCATCCGGCGCCCAACTGCGCCACAGCTTCAACGCCACCTCGACGAATTCATCGGCACGGTCGTAACGCAGATCGTGCTCCAGGTGCTTGTCCTTACCGAACAGGCGCCCTTCGCTGTCGTTCATCGAGGTCACGATGTTCCAGGCGGCACGGCCTTTGGACAAGTGATCCAGGGTGGCGAACTCCCGAGCAATATGCGCAGGCTCGTAATAAGTCGTAGAGCGCGTGGCGCCGAGACCGAGTTTGTGGGTCTGACCAACGAGATAAGACAAGATTGGCAGTGGGTCCAAACGTGTTGCATCCTGGGCGCCATAGCGCAATGCCACGTCGCGAGAGCCGCCCATTTGGTCGCCAACTGCCAGGCGATCAGCAAAGAACAGGAAGTCGAACAGCCCCTCCTCCACGACCTTGGCAACCCGCGCGTAGTACTCGGGGTCCAAGTAATTACCGATGGTTTGCGGGTGGCGCCATACGGCGTGACTGTGGATAACCGGACCGGTCAGCAAAAATGCTGACAAGTGAATTTGACGTGCCATGGCGAGACTCCAAAGGAATGGAAAACAGCGTTATCTGGCCTTTGGCGCCCAGATGTTTATTTCAGTGACGTTCAGCGGTTTGGGAATCAGCTTCGCCGCGTAATAGGTGTCAGCGATGCGTTGCTGCTCTGCCAGGTCATCGACCTTGACCGGCACGATGTCGTAACTGCGACGGGTATTGGCCAGTTCGACGGTGGCCGGCGGTACGTTGCCCCATAGTGGGCCAAGAATTTGCGCGGCTTCTTTGGGATGGGCTTTGACCCATTGGCCGGTCTCGCGCAGCGTGTCGAAGGTCACTTGCAGCACATCGGGATGGGCCGCTGCGAATTTGCTGGTCGCCAGGTAAAACCGGTTGTAATCGGCCACGCCATTTTTGCCGTCGGCCAGCACACGTACATGATGATCAAGCTGTTGGGTTGCCAGGAACGGGTCCCAAATGGCCCAGGCATCGACGCTACCGCTGGCGAAGGCGGCACCGCCATCCGGTGCTTCGAGGTAACGCGGGGTAATGTCAGCCAAGGTCAGACCGGCCTTTTTCAGCGCCGAGATCAATAGGTAGTTGCTGCCGGAGCCTTTGGACACGGCCACGGTCTTGCCTTTCAAATCGGCAACACTATGAATCGGTGAGTTTTCTTGAACGATGATTGCCTGCGCACTGGGAGCAGGCCGTTCTTGGGCGTAATAGGTCAGCGGCGCATCGGCGGCCTGAGTAAACAACGCAAAGGCATCGGCCACGTCCGCGTGCAAATCAACGCTGCCAGCGTTCAGCGAACTAAGTAGGCCGGTGCTGAACTCATGCCAATTAACGGTAAACCCCAGGGGTTTCAGGCGCTCTTCCAACTGGCCACTTTGTTTGAGCAAAATCCACAGTGTCGAAGATCGCTGGTAACTGATATCGATAGCTTGCTGTGCCTGAACGCTGGCGGCAGCAAACAGCAGGCTGGCGAGGGCGACGACGTGTCTGAACTTCATGAAGAACCTTGATATAAGCGATTTGAAGAGATCGAA
>NZ_JAMFRV010000702.1 GCF_026224925.1 Pseudomonas sp.
CGCCCTGCATACCCAGGTAACGGTTGAGGATTGGGCCGAGCAGGTATCCCATGAAACCGGTCAAGGCGAAGGTCGAAACCAAACCCCACGCCGAGTCGCGTAATTTGTTGGTGAGGAAGAAAAGGCCGTAAAAGCCGATCAGCACGACGAACACGTTCGGATAAGGAACGTGATTTTGCTGAGCGATAAAAGCCATCACACCGCTGAAAGCAAGGGTGATAGCCAGTAGACCGTACGTATTGCGCAGGACGCGGCTAATCTCTAGCTGATCGGCCTGCACGCCTTTGTTAACTGCGTAATCCTGCTCGCGCATGGCGAAACTCCCGGTGGTTGAAATGTTAAGACGTAAAGATCATAACAGAGGCATTACGATTGGCTAGCATCAGAGTTTGACAGTGTGTTTCATTCGGGTATTATGGCGCCCGCAACAGAACGGAGGTGTGGCCGAGTGGTTTAAGGCAGCAGTCTTGAAAACTGCCGACTGTAACAGGTCCATGAGTTCGAATCCCATCGCCTCCGCCATATTTTGACGTTAAAGCCCTGAATATTCAGGGCTTTTTCGTATCTGCCGTACTGGCAACCCACAAAGAGTCCCACATTTTATTTTGGATGCCTCAGGAAGGCGTTAACGTTCATCTGGAAAAACTGATTCTCGCCAAGAGATCCTATGATTCAGTCAAAGCTAGCTTTTCAGGGCTGGCGCCCCCGCCACTGATCAAAAAACCTGACAGAAATACTGCGCCAACCGCATTCTTTCTTCTTTGATAATGGTACTGGCTGAGCTTATCAATTCTGGCTTTGATTGGGTCAGCGTTGAGGTCAACGGTTTTCAGAGCTGTGGCGATGCTCTCGCGTTTTGTGCGCAAAGCCGCCATGTTGAGCGTTCACGCCGAATCGAGCTAGCTCATGTCTGATGGGAAACCCTGAAAATTCTAGCTCTCAGGGGCGCGGCCTCAAAACTAAAGTTCTAACCAAGCTCACCGGGAAAGAAGTTTTCTTCGGGCTTTTCAAGGTTTCCATTAAGAAAAACTAACTCCGCCCCCTGATGCATATGTCTCCGAACTGCTTTCCAAAGCTAGTAACCTTTACGCCACCTCGGACTAACGTAAGTATAAGCTCTGGAGTTAGTGCTACCTGCTGCCGGTAAGCCTCTACCCGTGACGAAGTCTCCAGCTCGTAATAAAGATGCTTATCAGAATAGACATAGGCGGGAGGGGCTTCTGCCAATCCAAGGCGGCATAAGTTGTCAATGTACATCGGCACTAGATCGGGAAGGTCAAGCTTTGCCAATTCCCCAAACAACGAGACATTAACGGCCACATCATAGTTACCCGTGCCGAACTCCTTTTCGCCAGCTCTAACGGTAATAAGTGGAAAAGCTAAGGGCTCCATGAAGTAGGCAATCAACTTCGCTTCATCGGGAGTCAGTTGCTTGATGATTTCCACGAAAGCAGGGTGAGCCTCATTGGCAGTGTTCTTGTCCATGGCGGCAGCAAGAAGGTTTGCATACATGTCGCTCAATGACTCTTCGTGACCTGTGTACCGCAAAGCTTCGATTGCAGGGCCAGCCACATTTGGCTTTGGGGTGATGATGTCTTCAGGTGCGACGTCCTTCAGGCGATCCGCCACTTTTGTCGATATGAACTCTTGGCATTTTTCATAGCCCCAAACCAAGATGCCAACAGGAGCGAGGGCGACGTTGATGGCCTTACCAACTGTTTCCAATGACTTACCAAGCTGCTTGGCCACTGGCTGAACCATATCATCGTAGATGGGGACGGCTTTGAACAAGCCTGTCACCGCGTCGATTGTCGTCTTGACGTTTTTTTCACCACCAGCCTCTTCGCCCATGTAGCACCCAATCCTTGTAATGAAGTTGCGAGGTAGAATGCCATGGCAAGAGGCTATCAGACAGGGGTTAACAACGCAGCACCTGAACAACGTCTGCCATCGTCCATTGGGCATCCAGTTCATCAGTAAAACCATTGAACGCAGTAAGCTAGGAGGCAGGTGCTTTGATTAGTCTTTGACAGTTGGACACGACAGGCTCGCCTCGCGGCCCTACGAATTCGCCATAGAGCCGCCCCTAGCGCAACATTACAGGCCCTGTAATAGTTCCGATAGCGACAAGCCAAGCCCATCAGCAAGCACCTTGGCTGCATCTAGACTAGGGTTGGCGGTGCCAGTCTCAATACGAGACATGTACGTCCGAACGAAGCCGCACCGGTCAGCGAAGGCTTCCTGACTGAAGCCCTGCTCACTGCGAAGCTCTCGGATTCGTTGGCCGAAGTTCTTTCTGAAATTTTGGTTCGTCTGCATTCCCGAATGATGGGTTGCCGTGCTCTAATCGTGAACACACCAATCGTTGACACACTAACTGATACATTGATGTTCAAGAATCGCCTTGAGGGCGAACAGGCGTTGTAGGGATGAGCCATGAACGAGAAGATATTTGTACTGAGCAGCCACATGCGGCGGATATTAAACGGTTCAGGCTTGAAAGTTGTAGTCATGATGATGGCTATGATGTGCTCTGCTTTAAGCCAGGCCGATACCACCAACAGGAATATAATTGTGTGTAGGACTTCAGAATTTGTAAAGGATTTAATTAATGCAAACTCAAACAATGATGAAAAAATGACAGATTACCTACTTTCGAGAAATTTGTGCCAAGGCTTTAAGTCCGGATTGCAATATGAAGTGGTTTCTATCGCTGAAGACGGGATTTTAAGTATCGATTTCTTGGTTCCGACGACCAGTACAGTTCTTCGAATGTACAGTACTCGGGAACTGATGGGGTCTAAGTAATCAATGTTAACCATAGGGAAATTCGTTTTGAGAAAGCTTAATATTTGCGCAGCTTCAATGGTTTTAGTATTGTCAGCTTTAGCTGGTTGTTCAGATAAAGTAGAGTTGAAGGGTAAATATCTATGTAAGGGGAAGTATGACTGGCATACGATATATGACTTTTCTGAAGGCAAGAATGTAGAGCGGACAATGCCTGGGCTAGGTGGGGTTTTGGTCGATAAAGGAACTTATTTGATTGATGGAAAAGATCTAAAAATATTATTTATCAAGAGTGAAAGGCCAAATGTAAAAATTGGTGGGGTTATTTCTGAAGAAGAAAAAATGTCGATCGAGTTTTCTGTTTCACCAATTAGCGAAGGGAAGTTCGGGTTTAATGTTTCTAAAGATGACTCTAGTCTAGAGTGCCAAAGCAACGGAAGAATTATTCCTGAATATATCACGTTGCCCAAGAATTAACTCGAGTAAAAGCTAATGCTGCAAAAATAACCAATCACCCCATCCTTCGGAGCCGTCAGATGTCCTATGCAATCTGTACAAGGACATGGTGAAATGACATGGAACTGCTGCACTTAGGATATGGCGGTGCGCTAAACATTTCGAGGGCGGCAGGAAGTATTTACGACATTAAGTTTGAGGATTGTGTTCGGTCGAGAGCACGGATGCGCAAATCCCTGTTGCGGGCGGCATTTTCTGTTTGCATAAGCGCAGGTGACCTAATACTCATGCTTAACCTTGGTATAAGTTAAGTGCAATATAACCAAGGAGATTTATCTATGTCGCCCGTATTACTCATAGCTCTTCGCACCATTGCTGTTGCTATTGTCACAGCTATCTCTGCTATTCTCATTTCTGAGCTCGATGATTCTAATGATAAAAATCAGGACTAGGAAGCCCCCCCCTATGTTGATACCTATCAGGGTTAATAACTTTTCTCAATTTGGCCAGCCCGTTGTAATGGGATTGTAGGAGCAGCAATGATAGTGAGTTTGATGCGTGGCTTGTAGCTTGCGATCATCCCTGTTGAAATAACAGGGATTTTTAGTTGGGCTCGCAAGTTGTTAATAAGTAGGTTGGATATTTGAGTGTCTTTATTGCTTTTTAATTAATTAATGTATTTCGTTTAAAAATATCATCAGGGGTAACACGACTCATCGTTAATCGGCCCATGTTGTCAGGGGCGTACACCGCTACACCTGTTACCTAAAGAATTAATCTAATATGAATGGACACTCTGCTGGTTGGTTTGCTGGCGCAAGCCTTGCTTCTTCGTGATCTCAAAGCCATCTCGACTATTAGAGTTTTCTAAGGGTAACGGGGTAACAGTCGCCCTGCCTCTTAAAAATGTACCTTCCGGGTTCGTCCTACCGTAGATGCTTTCTCATTGGGAATACCTGTCATCCAATTTCAATAGCGGCCTCCCTGCTGATAAAAATTGACGGATTTATGACATACACTCGGATTGAACCACTAACTCCAGGCAGGCGCTTCACTACTGTGGATTTCCCATCGCTCCCCCTCTGAAGGAATCCATGCTCATTCAGAACACGGGTGACTAGCTTATAGTCAAAGCCTTCGCATAGATCATTTTTATATGCCTCGCTCAGCACGAGATACTCAGTGGTTCCATCGTCCAGTACCTTACGGAAACCAACACGGCGATTGGTTCTGTCACCTATGTTGTTGTCTCCAAGTCCCTCTTGAGCAATCAGAGTGAAGCGTGACTCTCCGTATTGTTCAAGGAAGTGGCGAACCTGAGCCAAGGCCCGAAGCTCTTCGGATGCGACGTTCCCGCCACGCTCCCCCAGCCAAGAATGGAAGCATCGTTGCACGCTATGGAGTGCTTCTCCCGCATCCCAAGGTAGTGCTCCGATTGAGATGGCGTATTCACCTACACCGGCCACCATGCCAAAGCGGGAGGCCGCACGGAAGACTTGCCCGTGCGAGTCGACTGGAACAAAGTCACCGACGAACTGCCCTTGGATCGCTTGGACCATGCTCACTGCACGATCACGCTCTTGAGCATTGCTAGTCAATGTTGTGAGCAACGCCTCCGCTACGGTCCCGTAGTAAGCCTCAGAGAGCTGCTGTAGCTGATCCGCAAAAGCTTGAGGGCTTGCGGCTCCATGCAAATTTTCGAATACTCCAAGGTTACAACCGCCATCTGATGGGATATCCAGCATACGAATTTCTTGTCCCGCACGAATGCGCCCACCTCCGGCGGCTACATGTTCAGCTAACCCAATTTCACCCGTGGAGATGAACAGTAAGCGCCAGGAGGCAATAGGACGAACACCTCCCATTCGGTTTGCACGGGCTTTCGCCTGACCATTGGCAAGTGTATAAGCGATATCGCCTGCATCTTGCGGGGAGACTTGTCCTAGCTCGTCCAGAATTAGCACGCACTCGTTATGTTCCATCGCCAACGATTCAATAGCATTAGAAGTAGTACGCCAGATACGCACCATGCCTTTATCGCCCCAGATACTCGCCGCCACGCTCAAGGTTTTAGTCTTTCCGCTACTGCTGGCGCCACGAAAATGGAATCCGCCGTTTTCTTCACCCAATAGATCCAGGAGCGGCCCAGCCATTGCGATACACACTGCGGTTACCATGCGAGAGTTGCCTACGCATTTAGCGCCCACATGAATCTTCCATTGGTCAAGGGTTCCTGAGGTGCCGAATGGAGGATGGCGAACGGCGTCCGTTGTTTGGAATAAAACTGGCTCTGCGTCTTGGCCGAATACTCGCTTGGGCAGAACAAAGACATTGCCGTGCCAACCCGTGGAGTCAACGCACAAGGCTCTAGCCTGAGGGGTAGCGGCAATTAAAAACTCTGTTAGAAAGTCAGCTCCACCCTTTGGGGCGAGGTCGGCACCAAGGCTTAGGAGTTGTCGACGATAGTCTTCGACACGGCCAGAAAGCATCTCGCGAGGCATCGACCACTCATGAACATTACCGTCCCGATCCTTGAACTTAAGTAACAGCCCCCATTGCTGGCCATTTTTGTTGCGGGTCAGCGCCTCTACATCAATACGTGAGGAGAGAGGCGTCAGGTACGGGCCTTCTTTATCTTTACGTTCAATGAACACGCCATCGTCACGAATCAGAAATTTACCGTAGCGAATCACCGGTCCAGGTGTGTGCATAGGCTCGAATGTGCAATCGGGAAGCAGCGAAATATGCTCCGCTGTCCATCCCATTGCTACGGCATCTGCTGCATCCCAACCTGTCGGTGGTACGAATCCGGGGGTCAGGCATAGGGAACCGGTCACGCTGTCAATTCCAGGCTCACAAGTAAACGGTTGCATGATTTTCACTCGTGCGGGGTGATCCCCTTGTACAAGAATGTTCGCTACCTGTTCAGCGTAGTCTTGCCCTGCTTTATCGTGGTCAGGCCAAATCATAACTTCACGCCCCGCCAACGGCGTTAAGTCAGCTTTACCAGCACTTTTTGCACCGTGCATGGTAGTTGTCACGACATGATCAGGGAACAGGGCTCGTGCTGCGTTCGCAGTTTTTTCCCCCTCCACTAACAGTACATGCGCTTCTCGATTCGTCGCTATCTGATCAAGGTTATAAAGAGGGTGCGGGGTCGGAAAACCATGGAAACGCCAAGAAACTCTCCCGGCTGGACTACGCATAAGTAGAGCTGGACGGATGGTTTTGCCGTCGTCGAGATCAAAGCGAAGGATGTAACCCAACAGATCCCCCATCTCGTTGCGATAGGGAAACGACATAGAGGGGTAACCAAGCCCATGGTAGCTCTGAATTGGGTCAGGAGCACCGGCTGGCGCGGGGTAGAGTAGAGTGCCCGGATCAGTATTCTGGCGTCTCTGAGGACGACGATTTGCAGTGTTACTCGTTGAGGGTGAGGCACTTGCTGTAGGAGTAGTGAGAGGTTGAGCTCTCTGTTCATCGGGTCTTTTCATCGAAGCTATCAGCATGTTTGCTGCTTTGACCTGGGGTACGTCTTTCAGATAGGCGACAAGGCTAATCAGGTCGCCACCTTTTGCGTTGTCATCCTCTGCAAAATCGGCCCATACGCCAGTGGTAGCGTTGATGCTGAAGGAGCCCAACTCGCTATCGTTACGTTTTGGATTGAAAGCTACAAACTCGTTTCCCCGTAGTTCGCCGTTCAGTCCTAGTCCAGTCATTAAGTCGTCAAAGAGCTCGATCAGTTTAAGGTTAAGTTTTTGAAAATCGATTTTTTTACCGGCCATGAGCCATCCCCCGGTCAGCATTGCCTGTTTGCTTCTGAGTTAGGCTGTTCATCCAGTCGTATACGTCTGTCGATTTCCAACCCACTGCACGGGCTCCCAATTTAACGGGAGGAGGAAAAGTTCCATCCTTGATTTCTGCGTAAATGCTAGAGCGTCCTTTCCCGGTGATTTCTTTCACCTTAGGAAGACGAAATATGGATAGCGTGTGGTGCTTAGCTTGCAGAGCGGCAACGTCGATTTCTGAGTCAGTCATCATTGGTCCTTTCAGTAGTGATCCATTCCCGCCGCTATCAAATCGATGACCTGAAGGCAGGGGAACTCGTTGGTGCTCAACCGTTCAAGTGAACGATTTCACGGATCAAACTGTGACTGCTCGGGTTGACCGATACCATTTTCGGTCAACTCTGCTGAAGCCCAGTCAGGGCAAGGGCTAGGCGTAAAAAGGCATGCTGACCGGTCAGGAATTTTTCGGTCAGGAGGGGTATGTAGCTACGCACAGGTAGGGGTAGTGATGGGCATAGCTGAATGGGGAAAACGTCCAGTCCTAGACTTTGATGTGTTTTCTGATGGTGTGAGGGGACTTCTCGCCGCCGATGCTGGATCTACTGATAATTTTCGCGATGTCATACTCAGATAAGGTGGGGTGGGTGCTTTTTATTTGTTCCGCTTCCTGCTGCCATTGGCGGTACTGATTTCGAGTCCTTACGTGTTGATTTTCTCGCCCCTGGCGGGCTTTGGGTTGAGGTGGTGCGGCTCCAAGCTCGCTTAGCCACGTTGGCATAGGCCACTGCTTCGCTGAGGCCCAGGTTACAAAGTCGACTAAACGAATTTCTTTTGGCGTACCTTTTTTTTGCTCTCCAACGGTGGGCAGCACCTTGCAGGAGACAGCGTTTGAGATCACGGCGTGACGATGTTCAAATTCCGCGTGCTGTTGCCCTAGGTGTAAAAGGGGCTCCTCAGTTTCAAAGGCCCCCGCCAGAAAATCAAAGGCTCTATCATCCTGTGCCTGTTGTCGAAGCTCCAGAATTGCTCTTGGCTCTATATCAAGAGAAAGCAGTGCAGCATCCGGGATCGTGATGCTTTCAAAATCTCGCCAATAATGTCCATCGACGGGAAAGTGGACGGAGAGGTCTGGCAAATCGTCGTTTTCAGTCATATCGGCGCCTCTGGCGCTTGGGTAGTATCGATGACGGCAGATGCCAAGGGCAGGGCTGAGTCACGCTTATTAAGGTCTGTGTCGCCCACATGACTTTCTTTGACCGAGGCAGCAAAAGCGGCCCATGCCAGCATCAAATCTCGCCTCTTTTCAAACAAGTCGCCTCTCCGGTACGCAGCCTCCACCTTGTCTTTGATCGTGTGGGCTAATGCCATTTCACAGGCATCACGTGAAAAAGTTGTCTGTTCCGATGCCCAGTCTCTGAATGAAGATCGAAAACCGTGGGCGGTAATCGTCAGCCCCATACGGCGTAGGATCATCAGGAAGACCATATTGGACATGGGTTTTTTAGCGTCCCGCCCTGGGAAAATATAGTCGCTGTCATCAGCTAGAGCCTTGGCACGGGTCAACAACTCGATACTAGTAGGGGTGAGCGGAATTCGGTGCTCACGTTTAGCCTTCATTCGGCTGGCTGGGATCGTCCAGACGCCATCGCTTAAGTCAACCTCGCTCCATTTCGCCAATAGGACTTCACCGGTACGGCTCGCGTTTAGAATTAAGAATTCGAAGGCTAGCGTCGCCAGCTCGCTGGATGAGGTCTTTCGGAGGCTCTGGAGAAACGCTGGTAGCTCAGCATATGGCAACGCTTCGTGGTGCTCATCCTTTCCAGGCTGTTTGGGTAACCCTTTGCTTACGCTATCGATAGGGTTGTCCCCGGTCCGAAACCCCGCAGCCTTTGACCAATCTAAAACGGTGCCTATACGCTGCCTGACTCGTTTTGCCGTCTCAGGCTTTGTGAGCCAGATCGGAGCTAGTGCTCCTAGGATTTCAGGTGTGTTGATCCGATCAACAGGTAGATCCCCGAACTTGGGAAATACGTAAGTTGTTAGCGTGTTGATCCACTGGTCTGCATGCTTTGCGTTCGCCCATGATGTGGAGTGTTCGGCATGAACTGTTCTCGCCGCAGCTTCAAACGTGGGAATAACCACTCGTGTTTGACGACGAATAGCTACCGGATCACCGCCATTTCGGGCAATTTTTCGGTACTCTAGAGCTGTTTCACGAGCCTCTGCGAGGGTAGTAACCGATAGCCCTCCGAGGCCAATATCCCGTCGTTTTTCTTGGACATTTATGCGCAATACCCACCGTTTTGCTCCAGATGGGTCGACAATTAAGTAAAGCCCATTGCCATCGGCGTATCGCCCAGGGTCTTTGGTTGCACGAACTGAAACGGCCGAAAGTCTTTTTTCGCGATGTGGTCCTGTTGCCTTTCCCAAAGAGCATCCCTCATTTCATCCCACATTATTTAGTGGATGATAGCAAATCCTGCTGGACGTAGCCGAATATAAAAATGACATACGGCCCAACAAAACAAGGGGATATAGGAGTTTTATGGAAGTGCCTGGACTTTAATCTGGCGGACATCGCCTCCGCCATACAATCCCTTGTTCCTCAAGGGCTTTTTCCAGAAGCACACGCGCTCTGGAGAAGATTCAAGGAACAAAACGGGAACCCATGAAACGGGGAGACCTCTGAAAAGAGGCTCCCCGTTTTCATGTCTGGCGTTTGAGATGTGTTCAGCATTGCGACAACATTGGGGGCCCCAAGGCTTGGTCTCATGGCTGAAAACGCTATCTAATCTCGGTACATGAGCGGATACATTTCTGAATCCATATTTTCGGAAATTTGCCCTAACGTGTTTGGCATATTGCCGGCATGAGGAGCTTTGTGATGATTTATCCAGAATCGCAAGTGATGGAGCTGATGGGCGGTGCCAAAGACGCATCGTATGGATGCAGTCATCCGTGGGGGCGTCTCATTGGTGGCTATCGATAATTTGTTTAAGCACGGAGTTAATGCGGTCAGCGTCGGCGGCATATCCGCTTTAGAAGCGGCCGCCACGACTCCCGGTTATACCGCGGCAGAAGAAACCCTAGAGCGAATCAACCATGGGTTCTTTGCATGACCGCACGTGTTTTCTGGCGTATTTCAAATTTCAAAAATTTGAGCGGAATCGGTGGCACCAAGGTTTCAGCCCACTGGCATACCAAAGGGCGGCCGGTCGTTTATTTCTAAAAGACTAAGCAGCCTCGGCGACCGCGTTTGATGCCTGAATAGGAGCGCTTTCATGAGGGGCAGACGTTGTTCGTCGATGGTGGTGCTTCGATTGGTCGCCTTTCTGCTTCGTTCCCCCTTTTGCTTCCTGATACAGCATCCTTCCGTGCTAGCTTTGGGCTCTACCCAAAGGTATTGGAGGCCTGACAAATTATTGAAAATACCCAGAGTTACGCTGAGTTCTTCCAGACGCTAATAAGCCAGATCGAGTCTGTTCGAGGGAAGCCTACCACTGACGGTGGCTTCTATACCCAGACCAAAGCTAGAGCGATTCAGATTTTCAGAATGGAAATCTATCTTCGAGACTATAGAAAAAAGTACGGGACGGTATGGATGCCTCTTCCCGGTATCAGTGCTGCCAATCATCGTATCCTGACCAAATTCCATTGGACGATACCTGCTATCGAAGCGCTGACCATTGAGCAGGTATTCTTTGCTCTCCATGACGAGGTAGTGAATCACCCTATATCGGAAGGGGCAGAGGCGGCGCTGAAGCAATACGCTCTTCGAGATATGCCAGCAGAGGGTCCATTTCAGGACTTTTTGAAAAATGAATGGATACCGGAAATTGCAGAGCTAATGCCTTCAGACGATCCGTTTTAGCAGCATTGAAACCATGTGTTTCTTCGAGATGCGTGCTCAGATCAGTGAACATGCTTTGGAAATTACTCGTTCATCAGTCTCGCGACCCGTAACAGGTCCATGGAGACCTCTGAAAAGAGCCTCCCCGTTTTCATGTCTGGTGTTTGAGATATGTTCTGCATTGCGAGAACATTAGGGTCGTTTTCCCGGATTGTTTTCAAAATTTCTGAAATATTCTTCTGTTTCCCGCACACGAGCCGATACAGGTTTAGGATCAGATACCCACCCACAAGGATTCACCCGTTGGAATCAACACTGGAAACAGTTGCCCTTTTTTCCCTCAAGCTGGCGTACGAAAAGGAGGGTGACAGTCCGATTCGGCGTAAAGACGCAGTGATGAGTGATTACCAGAAAGATGTTTTTGGCTTATTGCTGCGTAGAGGCGATATCGATGCTATCCAGCTTAAAATGGACGCGTGCCTGGGGCTGGCGCTGAACGCTCTAGGTGGGGTGGATACGCCGCTGGGGAAGGAGCTTCATAAACTGTCAGGCAGTTTTAATAGCGCAGAGACGATGGAAGCACTGGATGCACCATTAACTGCGCTCAAGGATTATTTGAAAGACGCTCAGTAATAAGCGATTGCCGGGCTGTGGATGCTGTCTTTTTCCTGCAAATACGGTAAAAGCATCTTATGACTGAGCGCCTCCTCACGCGATAGAACGCTGGTGGGGGTTGCGGCGCTGAATTCGGCCTTGCATGGTAATCGCATGGGGCTAACTCTCTTACTTCCCATGACTGGAATCTCGATGCTGGCGTACAACAAAAAAAGCTTTCTTATCGCCGACGATTTCTCCGATTTTCGTAGCTCGGTCAGGTCCATGCTGCGCGAACTGGGTGCTGTGGAAGTAGATACCGCCGACACGGGCGAGCAGTCACTGGCCATGTGTGCGGTGAAGCGCTATGACTTTATCCTGCATGATTTCAACTTTGGCGACGGTAAGAAAAATGGCCAGCAGGTGCTCGAAGACCTGATGGTCGACAAGCTGATGAGCCATGAAGCTATTTTTATCATGGTCACTGCCGAGAATAGCCAAGCCATGGTGATGAGTGCTCTGGAGTGGGAGCCAGACGCCTATCTGACCAAACCGTTTAACCGCGCCGGGCTGGCCCAGCGGCTTGAAAAGCTTGTTCAGCGCAAGACGTTGCTCAAACCTATTCTTCAAGCGCTTGATCGCGATAAGCCTGTCGAAGTGTTGGCCGCTTGCGCCAAGCTTACCGAGCAGGATCAGCGCTATGGTCCCCTGTGCTTACGCTACAAGGCCAACGCCTTGCGCGATCTGAATCAGAACGACGCGCTGGAAAGCTTTCTCAAGGATATCCTGGCCGACCGCGCCACGCCTTGGGCTTACGCGGGACTTGGCAAATTGTTGCTCAAGGGCGGCAAGGCCACCGACGCGAAGGCGATTTACGAGCGGGCCATCATTGCCTTCCCGATGATCCCGACGCTCTACGATGGTCTGGCTGATGTATTGGTTAACCTTGGTGAGGTCAAGCGTGCCCAAAGCGTACTTGAGGCTGCGGTGCGTTTGTCGCCCTTAGCGGTGCGTCGCCAACGGTTACTGGGCAAACTGGCACTGGGCAACGAAGATTTTGAAAGCGCCTCCAAGGCCTATCGCCATGCAGTGGCCCAAGGCAAGTATTCGCGCTTCAAGGACCCAGAGAGCAACCTCGGCCTGGCGCATGCGCTGATCAGCAAGAATGGTGACAATGGGCTGGATGCCCGCTCCCGGGTGGAGCTCAATCAGACATTGGGCGATGTGGCGAAGGAATATGGAGACGATCAGGGTCTCCAGCTACGCACGGGCTTGATGAAAGCAACCAGCTTGAAACATTCGGACCCTGAAGCCGCCGCGAAACTGACTGAGCAGGCGTTGGCACGTCTTGGGGGCATGGATGAATTTTTTGGCGCCGAGACGGCGCTATTGGTTGCTGCTCAACTGCAGCAATTGGGTCAAGAAGATGCAGGCGCCGGAATACTGAAAAACTGCGTGGAGATCTACGGAGATGACCCGACGGTAATGCAGGGTATCGCACGCCTGACCGATGACCCCGCGATCCTCGGTGCGGGCAAGGCTGCGGGCGACCTCAACCTTCAAGGTGTGCGCAGCTACAAGGCCGGTAATCTTGTCGAAGCGCAAGACTTCTTCCGTCGTGCCTTGGCGTTGCAGTCGAAGAACATCAGTATCGCGCTGAACATGGTGCAATCACTGCTCTATGTGAAAGGCGCGCCGCCAGATGCTACGGGTCTTGAAGAGTGTCGGGTTTGCCTGAAAATGATTGGCATGATGCCTGACACCGATCCACGGTATGAACGTTACCGAAAACTGCAAACCAAGGCGTTCGGCGCATGAATGAACACGATGAGGGGCTCGACTTCTCAATGGTGATCGCCTCCGTCGTACATGACATGAAGAACTCCCTGTCGACGTTGATGAATGCTCACAGCCAGTGGTTGATGCAGCTGCCCGAAGCCCAACAAAGCATTCCTGAGCATGGGGCCATCGAATACGAATTCGCTCACCTCAACGGAATGCTGGTGCAACTGCTCGGGTTATACAAACTGGGCGTCAACCAGTTACCGCTACGCCCCGACTACCAAGAGCTCGATGATTTCATCGAAGCGTTGTTGGCGAGCCATCAGGACGTCTTGCGCAGTCATGGCATTGCCGCGAGCTACGAAGTCGAGGGCTTTAACAAACTCGGGTTCTTTGACCGTGAACTGATTGGCTCGGTGGTGGCAAACGTCGTTATCAACGCGATCCGTTATGCCCGCCACGCTCTAGTGATCAGCGCCCACGAAGAAGACGGTCAGTGGGTGCTGACCATAAATGACGACGGCCCAGGATACCCGGCGCAAATGATCGAGCGTCAGTCAGACTTTGTCCAAGGCATCAATCAACGTAGCGGCAGCACGGGCCTGGGCCTCTACTTCGCTGCACGCATCGCTGAACGACACGAACGCAACGGCGTGCGTGGGCACATCGAGTTAGCCAACGGTGGCAAGCTGGGCGGCGCAAAGTTCTCTATTTACCTACCCTGAAGGTTCGTCGATTGTCCAGACTAGCGTCTAGGGAGCATGCGTTTGAGCGTGTCATCTTTTATTAGATAGTGGTGGGCCAGACCCGCCACCGCATGCAAACCAATTAGCCAGTAGCCAGCGTTGCCCAGTAGTTCATGCCAGCCTTTGAGCTGCTTGGCAAACTCCGGATCGACAGCCACCGGGGCTGGCAAGAAAAACTCAAAATACGGAACAGGCTTACCTGCTGCCGCGAGCATCAGCCAGGCAAGGATCGGCGTTGCAATCATCAACGCATAAAGCGCCAAGTGCATAAGGTGAGCCATGCCCGTCTGCCAAGCTGGCGGCGGTGGAGAAATGCTCGGCGCAGGCTTTAAACGTCCCAGCAAACGAATCCACACCAGGGCAAAAATCGACAGCCCAAATACGCTATGCATCCCCAGGAAAATCCCCCTTAACGCATTCCCTCTCGGCAGTAAGCCTTTGAGTTCGATACAGCCATAGACACCGACGAAAAGCGCCAGCATCAACCAGTGCAGTGTCATCGATAGTTTTCCATAACGGGGTGAAACTGAAGCTTGGTTCATGAATACGACTCTGAAAGTGAAATGGCAGCCCTTACTCTAGACACACAGTCTTAAGGGAGTCTTAAGGCAGCTTGAAGGCGTGGCCAATAGATTTTTTGCCACCTTCAGATTGCGTTAAGAAACCGCATTGATACTCCCCCCACTTGCTGACTGGGGGGAGGAACTTCGCCAATGCCTGATATTGATTGGAACATCTGTTTGCCATTGTGTTTCGGCAACGCCGGGGCGCCCGCTCTGACCCTCACTCGTGCCTTGCCGCAAGAGCCTTTGCGCAATGATTTCGAAACGTTCATTCAGGAGCGTTTTCGCAAGGCCCACAACGCTGATGTGCGCCACTTCATGCCCGAACTGTTCGGGCTGAATGATGGCGCTGGCACGCTTTGCGCGGTGGCCGGTATCCGCCTCGCCACGTCCGGGAGGCTGTTTCTGGAGAACTACCTGGACGACCCCATTGAACATCAGGTTCACGCCGCCGCCGGACGCCCGGTTGATCGGCAGGGCATCGTTGAAGTCGGCAATCTCGCTGCCAGCAGCCTCGGCAGCGCACGGATAAGCATTATCACCATCACCTGGTTGCTGGCGATGGGCGGATTGGAGTGGGTCGCCTTCACGGGAAATATCGGTTTGGTAAATAGCTTCAATCGACTCGGCCTGCGTCCGGTCACGTTGTGCGAGGCGGATCCGTTGCGCCTTGGGGACGAGCGTCACGCGTGGGGCAGTTACTATGAAACGCAGCCTAGCGTGCATGTTGGCGACATCCGGTCCGGCTTCTTGCACCTTAGCAAAATAGGCCTCTTTGAGCGTTTCGGACTGCCACTGACACTGGAGCAAAGCTGCTATGTCGCGTGAGCGTGAAGCTTTTTTTCAACGGCTGTCGACTTTCGCCAGCGAGCAGCCACAAAAGATCGCGCTATGGGGAGAGGACCTGGGGCTCGATTATGCAGCGCTTTTCGCTGAAATTGAGCTGCGTCGACAATTGCTCCGCAACGCCGGCGCGCGGGTAGTGGCGCTTGTGTTGGATAACGGGCCGAACGCCCTGATCTGGGACTTGGCGATTCTATTCGAGGGGCTGAGCTGCGTGGCCTTGCCGCCCTTTTTTAGCGTCAGCCAGCGACTGCACTGCCTTGAGCAGAGCCATGCCGACCTAGTCATAGCGGAGCAAGCACATGGCGCGGAGCTGCAAGCGGCGCACTATGACGTATCTGGACAGTTTTGGCGGCGCACCTTTACCACTTCCGGAAACATGCCTGCCCAGACCGCCAAACTGACTTTTACCTCTGGCACCACAGGAACCCCAAAGGGCGTTTGCCTCAGTGCGGACAGCATCTTGACCGTCTCTCGTGAGTTGTACGAGGCCAGCCAGTCCGTTAAACCCGAGCACCACCTGACGCTGTTGCCACTGGCGATCCTGCTGGAAAATATCGGTTGCTACGCGGCATTGTATGCCGGCGCCAGGATCAGCCTTCCAAGTCAGCAGGCATTGGGTATTCAGGGCGCCAGCGGGGTCGATACCCCACGCTTGCTGACGTATCTAAATCAAAGACGTCCGGACAGCATGATTTTGGTGCCGCAGCTGTTATTGCTGCTGGTCATGTCCTGCGAGAAGGGCGCTTTCGATGCCACGATGCTGCGCTTCGTCGCGGTGGGAGGCGCCTGTGTCAGCGTGGATTTGCTGTTGCGCGCGCAATCGGCGGGTATCCCGATTTACGAAGGGTATGGCTTGTCGGAGTGCGCTTCTGTGGTTGCCCTTAACCGTCCGGGGGCGCATCGGCCGGGAAGTGTTGGCCGACCGCTACCCCATATTCAGGTGCGATTGGCCGAGGACGGTGAAGTGCTTATCGGTGGCTTGCCGATGCTGGGTTATTTGGGCGACACGCAGCCCGCTTAGCCTGGTGGCCGACGGGCGATCTGGGCGAATTCGACGCCCAAGGCTATCTGTACCTGAGGGGTCGCAAAAAAAACCAATTCGTCACCAGTTTCGGTCGCAACGTCAACCCTGAATGGATAGAAGCCGAACTCACCCAAGGCGGACTAATTGCACAGGCTTTCGTCTATGGCGAAGCCATGCCGCATAACCACGCGTTGCTCTGGCCCAATCATCCCGATATCACTGATCTCCAGCTCGCCGAAGCCGTAGCGCAGGCCAACCTTACGTTACCCGACTACGCCAGGATTCAGGGCTGGACAAGGCTTGAGCAGCCGTTCAGTACCGCCAACGGCCTGGCCACGGCCAATGGTCGGCCGCGCCGAGACGCGATCCTGAGTCAGTACGGCCACTACTTTATTTCATCGAATCAAGCTGAAGGCATTCCATCATGAGTTTTTTTCAAACCTTGCAGGACGCCACTCGCGAAGAGCGTGAAACGCTATTCAACCTGCCGATCATTCATCAGGCGTTACTGGGCCAAGTCACACTGGAAAGTTATCGGGCATTTCTGTCCCAGGCCTATTACCACGTACGTCACACCGTCCCGTTGATGATGGCCTGTGGCGCACGGCTGCCTACGCGCCTGGAATGGCTTCGCGCGGCGGTGTGCGATTACATAGAGGATGAATACGGCCATGAGCAATGGGTGCTCGATGACCTGCGCGCCTGTGGCGCTGACGCCGATGCTGTGCGTGATGGGCAGCCTGGAACGCCCATCGAACTGATGGTCGCGTTTCTGTATGACCTGATTGCACGCGGCAACCCGGTAGGCCTGTTCGGTATGGTCAACGTCCTTGAGGGCACCAGCATTGCGCTGGCGACCCACGCCGCTGACAGCATTCGCCAAAGGCTTGAGCTTCCAGCAACCGCCTTCAGCTATTTGAGCTCCCACGGCAGCCTTGACATCGGACATATGGAAACCTACCGCAAGCTGATGGACCGGGTAGACGATCCACACGATCAAGCCGCAGTGATTCACGCCTCCAAAGTCGTCTATCGCCTCTACACCGAGATGTTCCGCGACCTGCCTGGCGTCCAGGTAAACACGCTCGAGGAATCTGCGCATGCAACTCTCTGAAGCAAGGGTTGTGCTGACGGGTGCCAGCGGTGGCATCGGCCTGGCCATTGCCGAGGCATTGTGCAAGCAGGGCGCGCAAGTGCTGGCAGTGTCCCGGCACGAAGAACCTCTGCTGCCGTTGCTTGCACACTATCCGGACTTGCTGCATTGGGTCGAAGCCGACCTTTGCACTCCAGAAGGCCGTAAGCACGTGGCTACGTCGGCGCAGGCCATACCCGGCGTCAACCTGCTGATCAATGCTGCTGGCATCAACCAGTTTGCTATGCTGGAGCAGTTACCGGCCAGCGACATTGACTCAATGCTGACGATCAACCTGCATGCGCCGATCCTGTTGATTCGCTTGATGCTGCCGCTGCTGAAACAAGCCCAAAGCGCCATGGTGGTGAATGTCGGCTCCACGTACGGTTCTATTGGCTACGCAGGGTATGCGACGTATTGCGCGAGCAAATTTGCGCTACGCGGCTTCTCCGAAGCACTGCGTCGTGAGCTGGCGGATACGCGAGTCGGCGTCCTGTACGTTGCGCCAAGGGCAACCCGAACCGCAATGAATAGCCCCGCCGCCCAAGCGCTGAACGATGCATTGAATTCCAACGTTGATGATCCGCAACACGTGGCCAAGGCCGTTCTTCATGCTATTGCCGGTGATCGGCGAGAACTTTATCTCGGCTGGCCGGAACGTTTTTTTGTCGGGCTTAACAGCATTTTGCCAACCTTGGTCGACCGAGGACTGCGCAAGCATCTGCCCCTGATTCGTCTCTTGAGTAACACCTCTTTAGAAGAGAAAAACAAACTATGAACAGAATCGCTTTTGCTCTTCTGGGGTGATCATCAATTCCGTCAAGGGCACTATGCTCAAGCCCGCCCAGATTGTGAATAGGCTGATGCGGGCCGTAGAACAGAGACCCAGCTATTGCTGGTCGATGTGAACAAGAAGCTCAAATAACGGAGAAACCATGCGTTTGCTGCTCATCGAAGACGACGTTGCACTCGGAGAAGGCATTCTTCAAGCCCTCAATCGAGAAGGTTATACCGTCGACTGGCTCAAGGATGGAAGCAGTGCACTGCATGCGTTGCTCAGCGAAACCTTCGATTTGGCGATTCTCGATCTTGGTTTGCCCAAACTCGATGGCCTAGAGGTACTGCGTATGCTGCGCCACAGCGGCTCGAATGTGCCTGTACTGATCCTCACCGCACGCGACGCTACTGAGGACCGGATAGCCGGACTGGATGCCGGCGCTGATGATTACCTAATCAAACCGTTCGATGTTTCTGAGCTGAAGGCCAGGCTGCGCGCCTTGCTACGCCGTAGCGCCGGTCGTGCCAAGGTGTTAATTGAGCACGCAGGTATCAGCCTCAATCCAGGCACGCAACAGGTTAGCTACAACAACGAATCGGTTGCCCTGACGCCCAAGGAATACCAGCTGCTATACGAACTGCTCTCGCCGCCTGGTCGAGTGATGACCCGCGAACGGTTGGTGCAGTTGTTGTACGGCTGGAACGAGGAGGCTGAAAGCAACACCCTTGAAGTGCATATCCACCACCTGCGCAAAAAATTCTCGAGTGATCTGATCCGTACGATTCGAGGCGTGGGCTACTTGGTGGAGGAGCGTTCTTGAACTCGATACGTCGCCGCATCCTGACCCTGATCATCGGCCTGCTGCTGGTCGGCCTGCTGGTTCTGACACTCTTCAACGTGTATGACAGCAACCATGAAATCGCCGAAGTTTACGATGCGCAATTAGCGCAAAATGCGCGATTGCTGGAGGGCGTCATGCGCATGCCGCTGGACCGCGCGGAACACGTGCAACTTTACCAGGCGTTCAATGATGCGCTTGGCCAGGCCGAGTCGCGGGGCGACGGGCATCCTTATGAGAGCAAGATCGCCTTTCAGGTGTGGGACAACGAAGGCACTTTGCTGGTGCGCACGGCCAGTGCGCCGACGTTTACCGGCCGTCCGGACGGCGCGGGTTTTAGCTACTTTGTTGATCTGAACAGGATCGAGTGGCGCGTGTTTATACTCAAGGATGCTGAACTCGGGCTGAGGATTTGGGTGGGGGAGCGTGATGATGTGCGTTCAGATCTGGTCGACCGCATTGTTCGTCACACAGTGTTGCCGAACCTGATCGGCAGTGTGGTGCTGATGGTGGCTATCTGGCTGGCTATCAGTTGGGGGCTAAAGCCGCTGGCCAACTTTGCCAGTACCCTCAGGGGGCGTCATTCCGGGTCGCTGCAACCGCTGCGCCTGACATTGCCCAGTGAACTCGAACCGATGCAGGCTGCCTTGAACCGGTTGCTAGGGCAAATTCAGGACCTGCTCAACCGCGAGCGCCGATTTATTGCCGACGCGGCTCATGAGATGCGCACACCACTGGCAGTGCTTAGGGTTCATGCGCAAAACGTACTGGAGGCACGCAACGAAGAACAGCGGCGTGAATCTTTGGGCTACCTGATCATTGGCGTTGATCGCACCACTCGTTTGGTCAACCAACTACTGACTATCGCCCGCCTGGAGCCAAGCGCGTCTTGCGCCAGTAAAACGCCTGTGGATCTGGTCAGCGCCGTGCGCGAAAGCCTGGTGCAACTCACACCCTGGGTACTGAGCAAAGGTCTGGAGCTTTCATTCGAATGTGTCGAGAACGCCCACGAGGTTACCGTTGATTTTGAGGCCATCAATGTTGCCCTGCACAACCTCATTACCAATGCAGTCAACTTCTCGCCTAAAGGCGGTCAGGTTACTGTGGGCCTGTCTTTTCTGAGCAGTCATTTTCTGCTGACAATCGACGATCAAGGTCCCGGCATCGACGAAGTGGAGCGTGACCGCCTGTTTGAGCCTTTCTACAGTCGAGGTAATGATCAGGGGGTGGGTCTTGGGCTGGCCATCGTGCAAAAGGCCGCTCGGGTTAATGGTGGTGAAGTAAGCTTGGACAACCTGGCGAACGGCGGGCTTCGCGCGACGTTGAAAATACCGTTTGCTTGATCTTCCCTGGATATCCTGTAGGCACAATATGGGTCTGCCGCACATTCTGTTGGAGATTCTATGTTTGAAAGCATCCACAGACCTTGGTCACCCCCCTACGGGAGCGAATTCATTCGGGAAGGCAAATAACGCGATATTTCAGATTCTGTAGGAGCGAACTTGTTCGCGAAGGCCACGCCTCGGTCTGTCTGGTACACCGCGTCGTCTGCTTCCCGAACAAGTTCGGTCCCACAGGTTCTCGGCATACCGCCGGACTTGGGGCAGCTCACCCTTTGGGAGCAGGCTTGCCTGCGAATGGATTGACTTGGTGGTTCCTGACAGTCCGCTTTCGTCGGCCCCAAAAAAACGTGTCTCGCTCTTTGGCGCGATTCGCCAAAGCTACTGGAGTACAGTTCACGCTCAGAAGACCCAGAGCGACGCACATGTCACCGTTTTTCTGCTACTCGAACCGTCAGCTATCCAGCGTGCTCACCTGCGTTGTATTGCTCATTCCGTTTGTCTTTGGACAAGCAAATGCGGCAACCCGCTGCGGCACAGGGCTAATCAATAATGGCGACTCTATGCAAACCGTGATGGAAAAGTGCGGAGAGCCGTTCAAAAAAAGTAGCGAAGGCCCTGCAAGGTGGCCCAATGGTGTTCCACGATTGAACGCCGCCGTTATAAGTATTTGGGTCTACGGGCCTAACGGTGGTGCTTATCAATATCTACGGTTTATCGATGAAAAACTCGTTGCGATTGATTTTAAGCGGGAGTGATTGGCGGTGCCCAATGCCTCGGTTCTGTTCTAGACCTCAACCTATCCACTGTCATCATTGCTCCCGCCCACGCGTGCGCTAGCACCTCATGGCTTGCCATATCTGCGGGTAAAAGATCAAGATTACGATCTGGATAGGAGCCATAATCATGCAGAGTGTTTTGGCCGACATGGCCGACGTGGCCGTCAGCGTGTCCGAACTGAAGAAAAATCCGTCCGCGGTATTGAATGGGGTGCACGGTGGTCCGGTCGCTGTGCTGAATCACAATCGCGTGATGGGTTACATGGTGCCCGCCGATGTATTCGAGGCAATGATGGAGCGCTTAGACGATATGGATTTGGCTGAGCTGGTCCGTTCCCGTCGGCATGAGACCCCGGAGCCAGTGGACTTGAATGACTTATAAGCTTGAGTTCTTGCCCTCAGCGCGCAAGGAATGGAACAAACTTGGACACACCTTGTGTGAGCAATTCAAGAAAAAACTTGCGGAGCGAATTGTGTCATCACGGTGCGTGCGTTGATTACAAAGAATCACTGACGCCGGATGCTGTTCGAGCAGCTTGCGCGCCTCAGGCGCCGAGTCGGCCAGAAGCACTTCAAATTCTGGGTTCAAGACCCGAGACAACGATTCTCGCGAGCGCAATTCGTCGTCCACCACAAGAATAGTCGGCAGGTCGGATTGCGTGTCAGAGGTCGAAGTCATGGACAGACAAAGAAGATAATAGGGAGGTTCACGACGATGCCGGGCTGTTGCGAATGAGGGGCGATAGTAGCATCGCCCTGGTCGACGGGCGGGCCGTTTGCAGGCCATGGCTGGTTGGGGTGGCATGGCTCTGAAACCTTACCAGTCGCGATTACGTTCGTTGCGTTCATGAAGAATGCGCACAATCGAGATTGTTTCATGAGCGACGTGGTAAGCAACGATGAAAGAGTAACGGGTTAAAACCAGTTCACGAACGTCAGGCGCCTGAGAAGGGCGGCCCATCCCCTTGAAGATTTTAAGCTGTTCAATGGATTCAAAAATGTCTGCGATAGCGGTGTCAGCTCTGTGGTCGCCTGAGTGCGATGCATAATGTTCATGAATCGCATCCAAGTCGCTTTGTGCTTTTTCAGTCAGTTCGATGAGCGGCACGCTTTACCCACTTTGCTTTGACAGTTTCCAGATCAGTCACCCTGCCAGCTTCGACATCAGCCATACCTTCGGCGATGGCTTTGACGTGCCAGGATTCAGATTCAACATAACGAGCCAAGGCGCGCTTGAGATGGTATTGACGATCGCGATCAGTGGCCAAAGCCAATTGATCAAGCTGTTCTACCAACACCTCTTCAACGCGGAATGACAAGACAGGCGAAGCCATAATCTATTCCTTACGTGATGTCGTATACGCTGTATACATTGATGGGTAATGTAATCACTCACTGAGGCTAATGCAACTGGGCAGTGAAATAGAACGCCGCGACCACCCAGCGCAGGATGCCGCGAATGCGCTCGCGTTGGCTGACATCGGTCACGGTCAATCCTTATTTAAATGATCAGAAAATATAATCAGTGGTCAAAAAACTCGACTCGTGGTTATGAATAATCTCGCTGATCAGGGCTTTGTTACCGTCCTGGAACTTGGTCGCGACCAACGTCCGAATCGAAAACACCCGCAACGCATCATGGACCGACAAGGTGCCTTCGGCCGAATTCTTGCGGCCGTTGAACGGGAAGGTGTCCGGGCCGCGTTGGCACTGGGCGTTGATGTTGATGCGCCCGACCTGATTGGCGAAGGTGTCAACCAGGCGACCGACTTCAGAGGAGTCGTTGCCGAACAGGCTCAGTTGTTGGCCGAAGTCTGACTCCAGCACATAGTCGATCGCGGTATTTAAATCGCGATAAGGGACGATGGGCACCACCGGGCCAAATTGTTCTTCGGCATAGACGCGCATCTCGGTGGTCACCGGGTACAGCACTGCCGGGTAGAAGAACGAGCTGCGAATTTGCCCGCCGTTGGCGTTGACCACCTTCGCGCCTTTGCTGACGGCGTCGGCCACGACTGAACTCAGGTAGTCGGTCTTGCCTATTTCCGGCAGCGGCGTCAGCGATACGCCGGGCTCCCAAGGCATGCCCGGCTTGAGGGTGTCGAGTTTGCGATTGAATTTTTCGATAAAGCTGTCGACCACGTCTTCATGAACGAAGAGGATTTTCAGAGCGGTGCAGCGTTGGCCGTTGAACGA
>NZ_JAMFRV010000703.1 GCF_026224925.1 Pseudomonas sp.
CCAGGGCTGTGAGCGGCAGCGCCGCCAGCCTCTTTCTGATTTTCATAAATTCAAATTGCCCCGACTACTTCCGTGTGCGTGAACGCTCGACTCGATCGGCGAACGCCGATCCTAAAAGACACAACCCAACTCCCGGAGCCAAGACTGTCAGGTCGGGCTCATGGGTGCCAAACGCGCCGAATCCTAATACGACAAGCGACATTAGCGCCACGGCAGGACGGGTCAGCCACTTGAATAGCGCGTGTGGCATAAACGGACGGCCTATCAAGCAGGCACACACAACAAAAAAGAGCGCCAAGCCAGCTTGGAAAGCCGCCTTCGAGGTGTCCACGAAGTAGACGAAGCAAAAAGCGAGCACAGACGCGGCCGCAAGCTCACCGAGATAAGCGGCTATATGGACGATCCGTGGTTTCATTGTTTGCGTCCAAGAATGTCGTTTATTGATGGGATAACGAAAGTCGACGATGTAGATTTACCCGCGCCAACGCCAGCGCCAAAACCCGCACCTGGGAAGACCTTCGAAGGCGCAGCACCCCCAATGCCTCCGATAGTGCCATCGTCGTTGATGGCGAAATTGGCGCCGCCTGACGCACCAAATCCAGCATCGAGTTCTGCGTAACCGCCCGTACTGCTACCAGTCGTGATTGGCCCGTTACTGTGACTAATGCCAACGCCACCTCCTACACCTGCGTAGGCACCCGCGCTTGCCATGCCGTTCGCTTGGACTTGAATGAATGGCGAAGTCCCCCCCAACGTCCCATCGGTTTGCAGGCCGACGACGCTAGCTCCACCACCAGCACCAACGAAGGGAAGCATCACTGTTCCTGAGATTCCGGCCGAGTATTGTGTGTAAGCTTTGGTTGTCGAATCGTACGTGAGACCGGACGCATTCTTTGTGATGTAGCTTTGTAGATCAGCATCGCCAGAAGGCAACGACTGCGCCCACACCTGTTGTCCGGCCTGATTGACGCCATATGGAACCCATGTTGTTCCATCGTCCGGCTGACTACCCACTGCAACACGGACGCTGCCAAGCTCAGTCTGGCTCCCTGTAGTCAAATTCATTTGAGCCATTTGCTGTTCAATCTGCTGTTCCGTGTATTTTCCACCACTCTTATCTGCAAGTTGCTTGGCAACTGTTTTCTCCTCGGGGTGCAACTGCCGGTTGAAGCGGTCTGCCCGGCACCCCGCATAACTAGAATGGACCCACATCACAGATCCGTACCTCTTGATCAAGTCGATCAGTCTGAATAAGTACGTCAATTGCGTCGCCTTCCTTCACACGATCATATTTCCACTGCACCGGATCGCAGTGCAGATGTTGACCAGCGACATCAATTTCTAACATCTGTTTTTCTGGAATTTTCACATATGCCTTCCCTTGCCATTCTCTATGCTCAGGAAGTGAATACTTTCGCACTACGCGTCCAATTATTTTTCTCTTTTCTCGCGCGGCAAAACCGAGAATATGCCGCGCAGACAGAAGGACCAACAAAACCAGAACTGAATAGACAACGAGAAATAGCACTCCCGCAGCCATATCCGAACCACCGCGTCCGATCAAATCGAATGGATTAACCAAAATTTTCATAGTCACTTCTTACCTGAATTTTGAATTGCTGTTTGAGTCGGGCCAGACAAGACCTGAATAATATGGTTCGCAATGTTGCCGCTCCACCCCGGCATCAGCGTCTGCGCAGCCGTACCGATGCCATAGGAAGCTGCGCCGGTCGCAGCATTGGGTGATGGGTCGTTTGAAGGAGTCGCGACAGCGTTTCCGCCGAATGCTACCGTCCCGTTCAAAATGCCGTTGTATGTTCCAACGACTATTTTCGAGCCCAGACCACTGCCAAGCGTATTCAGTGGAAGTGCGAACGGACCCGCGATGCCAGCAACAGCGCCAACGGTCAGCGACTTCGAGATATCGGGCGCGCCATTACTCAGGTGGGTTAGATAAGCTATGGTGTCGCCGCCAAAGTCATATGCCGTGTTGATAGCCCATCCAGTCGCAACTACCGGCGCAAACGCTCCGACCGCAAACATCGCAAGTGCTCCACCAGCTGCAATGCCAACCGCAGGATGGGATGTAGCTCCTGGCAACGCTTGTTGCTCGGGCGACAGCGAGCGATCAGCATTTCCATAGAGGAACGGGCTGTTGTACTCAGCCGAAGTTGCACGGAACATGCCGCTGGCGTTTTCGCTGATGAACTGCACTGCCGTTACATCGCCGCCCGGTCCCTTGCTTGCCGCTGCGTCCACCAGGCGATAGCCGTTGGCGAGCAGCATCTGCTGCGCCTGATCTGCCGTGATCGTCTGTCCCGTCTGGTACTTATAGAACTGCGCGAACTTGCTTGCGTTGTCAGTGGCCCACTGGCGTTCGTCGGGGTGCAACTGTCGGTTGAACCGGTCCACGTTGTAGCCGGAGAATGCGCCCGCATCGCCGCCCACCGCCGCACCTGCACCGGTAGCAATCGCGTTCGCCACGATGTTGCCAAGTGCCGTGTTCATACCAGCGTTGCCGGTTGGGTCGGAGTCTGCGATTGCGCCGCTTAGTTTATTCAGCTGGCTCGCCGCGATTGAAGCGATACCTGCACCCGCCGCGCCGCCAAGCGCGTTTCCACCCGCAAGGCCGGTCACAAGTGCCGCGCCTGCAGCCTGCATTTCTGCGCGGTTCGCCCCGCCTTCAGCCCATGCCGGATCGCCTGTTGCCTTCGCCTGCGCGTCGGCGTAGTCACCAATACGCCGCGAAACGGCCTCACCCGCAACACTCGCCGCCGCCATCATGTCGGCCTGCCGGTCGAGCAGGTTGTTCACGTCTGGCAGTTTTGCCACCGTGCCGTTCGTGTTCGACGTGTCGCGATTCAGGTTTGCAACGTCCTGAGTTTGATTCGCCTGGTCGGTGACGCCGATCGTACCCGCACTGATGCCGCTACGCGTGGTTGCGCTGTCGCTGCCGCTGTCGTTCTGGCTCAACATCGGCGCACCGCCGCCCGCATTCGTGCCTGACGTGCTGCCGTGCGTACTGTAGTTCGCGCCGCCGTCACCGGTCGTCACGCCCGCGCTGAAGCCGCCTGAGTGCGCGCCGTAACTCGACTGGTTCTGGATATCGCTGAAGGTCAACGTCCCAGTGGACAGGTTGTTCTTCGATGCGTCCGCATCGCTTGCGATCACCGCGCCCTTTAGGTCCGTATTGCCCTTCACGTCGATGTTGAATCCACCGTCACCAGCCTGAATCCCCGCCTGCTCGTTCACGCCCGCATAGCTGCCGGTCGCATTTGCGTTGGTATGGCTGAAGCTCGCGCTGCCACCGCCCTGGCTGATCGCAAATCCCCCACCCGAGCTCTCCTGCTTCGCTGCGCTTTTCATCGTGTCCTGAACCGACCTGATGTTCAAGTC
>NZ_JAMFRV010000704.1 GCF_026224925.1 Pseudomonas sp.
CCATCGCTCCCGGCACCGTGCACTTCAACAAATGCCTGACGACTATCGAGGAAACTGGCGCCCAGGTACGTCTGAATTTCAGCGACGGCACCAGCGCCGAGGCCGACATCGTGATTGGCGCCGATGGCATCAACTCACGCATTCGCGAAGAGTTGCTGGGTCAGGAAAAACCGCTGTACAGCGGCTGGGTCGCCCACCGCGCACTGATCCCAAGCGAGGTGCTGACCAAGTACAAGCTGGACTTCGAAAACTGCGTGAAGTGGTGGAGTGACGATCGCCACATGATGGTCTATCACACCACCGGCAAGCGCGATGAGTACTACTACGTCACCGGCGTGCCGCACCCAGCCTGGGATTTCGCCGGCAACTGGGTCGACAGCAGCCGCGATGAAATGCGTGAAGCGTTCGCAGGCTATCACCCCACCGTTCAGGCGCTGATCGAGTCCACCGACAGCGTGACCAAATGGCCGCTGCTCAATCGCAATCCGTTGCCGTTGTGGAGCCGGGGTCGCTTGGTGTTGCTGGGCGATGCCTGCCACCCGATGAAACCGCACATGGCCCAAGGCGCAGGCATGGCCATCGAAGACGCCGCAATGTTGACCCGCTGCCTGCAGGAAACAGGCCTCACCGATTACCGCACCGCCTTTGATCTTTACGAAACCAACCGCAAAGACCGCGCCTCCCGCGTGCAGGCGGTATCCAACGCCAACACCTGGCTGCGCACCCAGGAAGATCCGGCCTGGGTTTACGGTTATGACCTCTATGCCCACACCTTGAAATCCGGGGTGGCGGCGTGAGTACGTTCATCCAGGGCGGCAACGTCCAGGCCAACGGCATCCGGCAGCATTACCTGCGTTACGGCGGCCAAGGCACAACGAACAGACCGGCGGTGCTGCTGATTCCTGGCATCACCAGCCCAGCCATTACCTGGGGATTCGTCGCAGAGCGGCTAGGCCAGTCTTTCGACACTTACGTACTCGACGCCCGTGGCCGCGGCCTGTCCTCTACGGGTCCGGACCTGGACTACGGCACCGACGCCTGCGCCGATGACATCGCCGCGTTTGCCGAGGCAATGGGCATTGATGCCTATCATTTGCTGGGACATTCCATGGGCGCCCGGTTTGCCGCGCGCAGTGCCGTGCGTCACCCGAAAGGCTTGAAAAGCCTAGTGCTGATCGACCCACCCGTGTCTGGCCCTGGGCGCCGTGAGTACCCGAGCAAGTTACCGTGGTACGTGGACTCGATCCGTCAGTCGTTGAGCGGGATGGACGCCGAGGCCATGCGAGCCTTCTGCCCGACGTGGACCGATGCTCAATTGCAGGTCCGCGCCGAATGGCTGCACACCTGCTACGAACCGGCAATCGTCCGTGCCTTCAATGACTTTCACGATGTCGATTTCCACCAGGACCTTCCCCATTTACCGGCCCCGGCGTTGTTGATGGTCGCGGGTCGTGGCGGTGTCATTCAAGCAGACGACGAGGCAGAAATTCGCCAACTTCAACCCACCATCCAGATCGCCCACGTGCCGAATGCAGGGCACATGATTCCGTGGGATGACCTTGAGGGTTTCTTTGCTGCCTTCGGTGATTTTCTTGGCACACCCCTTAGCTGACAGAAGGATCAACTCATGAGCGAAGAACAAACAGCGGACGCCAACTACCAAGGCGTATGGGGCCAACGCATCGGTTTCGGCAGCAAACCCGCGTTGTTGATGATCGACTTCATGCAGGGCTACGTCCTTGAAGGCGCGCCGTTATTCGCGCCAGGGGTGGTCACCGCTGTGGCCGAAAGTGTCGAGTTACTGGCCTGCGCCCGGCAGCACAACATCCCGGTCGTGCACACCAATATTCGCTACCATCCAGGGCACTTTGCCGACGGCGGGATGTGGGTGAAAAAAGCCCCGGTGATGAAAGACATGGTCGAGGGCAATCCACTGGCGGCGTTCTGCGAGCAAGTGCTACCCAACGCCGACGAAGTGGTGATTAGCAAGCAATACGCCAGTTCATTTTTTGGCACCAGCCTAGCCTCAATGCTACACGCCCAAGGGATCGACACCGTGGTGTTGGCCGGTTGTTCCACCAGCGGCTGCATCCGCGCGACAGCGGTAGATGCGGTGCAGCACGGCTTTCGAACCATTGTCGTACGCGAATGCGTCGGCGACCGTCACCCTGCACCACACGAAGCCAACCTGTTCGACATCGACAGCAAATACGGCGATGTGGTGAGTAAGCAGGAAGCAATGGCAGAATTTGAAAAGACCTGACTAACCCGACCCTGTGGTTGGCTTCGCCAGCCCGGGATTTTGTATGATTGTTTTATAAAATAAGCGACAAAGATCGCGCTACTGCAACCCTTCTGACACTGCCTTTGGAAGTCGCACGTTCGGTGCTGCCAAAGACCAAATATGCGGCTATACAACAACCATAAGTCACCGCCAGGAGACACCCATGCCCATTGCGAATGCAACCGCTGCGACCACCGTCGCGGACCCGATTCAAGCGCTTTACCGAAAGATCACCTGGAAGCTGATTCCATTCCTGTGTTTCTGTTACTTGGCCGCCTATCTGGACCGGATCAACATCGGCTTCGCCAAGCTGCAAATGCTCGACCAACTGCACCTTAGCGAAACCGCATTCGGCCTGGGCGCCGGCCTGTTTTTCGTGGGCTATATCCTCTTCGAAGTACCGAGCAATCTGATACTGGAAAAGGTCGGGGCAAAAATCTGGATCGCCCGCATCATGATCACCTGGGGCTTGCTCTCAGCCTGCACCATGCTCGTCACCTCCTCCACCCAGTTTTACATCCTGCGCTTTCTGCTCGGTGCTGCCGAAGCGGGCTTTCTGCCGGGCGTGCTGTTCTACCTGACCACGTGGTTTCCGACCTACCGGCGCGGGCGAATCATTGCGTTGTTCATGATTGGTTTGCCGCTCTCCAGCGTGATCGGCGGTCCATTGTCCGGCTGGATCATGGGCAGCTTCGACCACGCAGCCGGTCTGCGCGGCTGGCAGTGGTTGTTCGTGGTCGAGGCAGTGCCCAGCGTGCTGCTAGGGATTCTCACCTTCTGGGCATTACCCAATAATCACACCGAAGCCAAGTGGCTGGACGACACCGAAAAGAGCCTGCTGGAAAGTGAGCTGCGTCTGGACGACGTCGAGGGCAAAGACAGCAAGCACAGCTTTCGTGACGGCTTTTTCAACATCAAAGTCTGGATGCTCGGCGGTATCGACTTTTCGATTCTGCTCAGCGCTTACGCCATGGGCTTCTGGATGCCAACGTTCATCCGTAATGCCGGCGTAGTCGATACGTTCCACATCGGCGTGTTGACCGCGCTGCCGAGTGTCGCCGCGCTAATCGGCATGTTGCTGATCGGTGCCAGTTCGGACCGTCATCGCGAACGCCGCTGGCACATCATCGTGCCGTTCCTGATCGGTTCGGCAGCCATGGCCAGCAGCACATTCTTTACCCATAACCTGGTTGCCACCGTGGCGCTGTTCGCCATTGCCTCTGCCGCCATTATCGGTGCCGTGCCGGTGTTCTTCAGCCTGCCAGCGACCTTCCTGAAAGGTCGCGCAGCGGCCACTGGCTTCGCCTTGGCATGCTCGCTGGCGAACATCGCCGGGTTGGTCAGCAACTCGTTAATGGGCATCGCTATCGACGTAACGGGCAGCAGCGCCGGAGCGCTGTGGTTCTTCGCTGGTTGCCTGATCCTCAGCAGCCTGTTGGTGGTCGCACTACCGGCAAAACTAGTCAACCGCTAACGCTGAGTGTTTGAGTGGCACGCCACCGAAAGTGTTCGGCGTGCCAACGTCCAGCCATGCCATAAAAGGTAAACACGACATGCTCGGATTTTTCAAAGGATGTACCCTGGCACTGGCGGTCGGGCTCTCAGCCGGCTCGCTGCAGGCCGCAGAGAAAGTCATCTTCGACACCGATTTCAACGTACTCAATGATGACGGTCAGGCCTTCATCATGCTGGCCCAGTTGCACGCGCAGAAGCGCATTGAATTACTGGGTATGACCTTGGTCAGCGGCAACGCCTGGGTCGATCAGGAACAGGTCGATGCGCTCAAAGCGGTAGAGCGTATGGGCGTGGAAAAACAGGTGGGGGTTTACTCCGGCGCGGCGTATCCGCTGGTCCACGATTACGCCACCTATGAACAGGAAAAAGCCTTGTTCGGCTCCGGCTGGCCCGGAGCATTCAAGAACCCTAGGCCGACCTCCGCAAGCCAGTTAATAGCGCCGCCCGATGGCCTGGCGACCCATACCAAATTGCGTACAGAGTCCGCCGCCCAGTTCATTATCGACAGCGTAAAACACAACCCCCATGAAGTGACCTTGCTCGCGGTCGGCCCGTTGACCAACATCGCACTGGCGATTCGGACTGCGCCGGAAATCGTGCCGTTGATCAAGCGCATCGTATACATGGGTGGCGCCATCGAGATTCCCGGCAACACCACCCCCGCCGCGGAATTCAATTGGTGGTTCGACCCGGAAGCCGCCAGGATCGTGCTGCGCCAACCCATTGAACACGTGATATTTCCCAACGATGTCTGCGAGAAAGTCATGTTCGACGCTTCGGTCTATAAACGCATTGTCGCGAAAACAGGGGTAATTCCAGACCTGTACAAGAGCGTACTCGGTCCGACCTTCGCCAAAGACCCGAGCTACCACAGCTTCACGTGGGACAGCTTGCCCGCACTGTTTCTGGTGCATCCAGAGATGGTGACTGACGCCAAGGACATGTGGGTCGACGTCGACACCCATTTCGGTCCGGATTACGGCCGAGCGTTGGGTTACAAAAAAGGCGCGCCAGTAGGCACACAGAAGGCCAAAGTGGTGTTCGGCATTGATCAGAAAAAATTCTGGGATGAGTACGTGTCGTTGGTAACGCTGCCTGCGCCGGTTAAAAAGTAAGCCGAGATTCTGTGGGACCGAACTCATTCGGGAAGCCGGCAGCGCCGTTTTCTTGATACACCGCAGGGCGGCCTCCCACAGAAATTTCAAAGGTCTATCGGCTATTACCACTTAGCGCGTCATACGCTTCAAGCGCGTGCATCGAGTAGATATACGCGGCACCGGCGTTTAATGAGATAGCCGTCGCAAGCGCCGCAGCGACTTCTTCTCGGGTCGCACCGGCCTTGATCGCGGCAGCGGAATGCGCGCCGATGCAGCCGTCACAGCGAGTGGTGATCGCCACCGCCAGGGAAATCAATTCCCGGGTTTTGGCGTCCAATACATTGTTTTCTGCCGCGGCGTCATCCAGCGCCGTATACGCACGCACCATCTTCGGATTGGACTTGGCTAACGAGCCGAAGCTTTTTTGAATAGTACCAACTAGGTCTGACCAATTTAGGAACATTTTTATTATCTCCTTTGGGCCGAGCTTGAGCGAGATTGCTGGGAGGTCGGCCAATCATTACCTTTCTTCGATTTCCAGCTGTTTCCACATCTTCCTGGTAATCCGCTGCCGGTTTTTATAACCCGTCCAAGGATCAGTTTTGAGGCTGTCGAGTCGATCATGAAGATTGCCGACATTCCATTGCTGAGCCGACTTCAAACCGTCTAACTCTTCACGACTTATGGGCACAGAGACAGGTAAACCCGGCCTGGCTCTCACGGAGTACGCGCAAACGGTGCTGCCGCCCCGGGTGTTGCGCAGGTAGTCGATGAAGATTTTACCCACGCGATTTTTCGGACCCATGGTGGCCGTGAAACGCTCGGGTATTTGTCGGGTGATAAATTGGGCGATGGCTTTGGCAAAGCCTTTGACCTCATCCCACCCCGCATGCCGGGCCAGCGGCACGATGATGTGCATGCCTTTCCCACCACTGGTTTTCAGAAACCCCTGCAAGCCCAACTCATCGAGCACGCTTAAGGTCATTTGGGTGGCTTCGAGCATGCTTCGCCACGGCAATGCAGGGTCGGGATCAAGGTCCAGAATCATGCGGTCAGGGGTTTCAATTTTGTCGCTGGTGGCACCCCACGTATGAAATTCAATGGTGCCCATCTGCGCTGCGCCGACCAACGCTTTTAGCGAGTCAATTTCCATCAAACGTGCATGGCCAGGGTCAAGGCCGGGTGCCAGCTGCTTTATATTGGGAATAGCCAATTGATCCGCATGTTTTTGAAAAAACTGCTCACCGCTGACACCTTCAGGGCAGCGCAGTAAGGCCACAGGACGCTTGTCCAGGTGCGGCAAAATCCAATCGGCGATGGACTCATAAAACTGCGCCAACTGAATTTTCTGTGTGCCGCTTTCATCGTCAATGACCCGCTCCGCGTGGCTGATACCAACTCCTGCGACGTTGATCTTGCCTTTGGTCTTAGCGGCAATTGGATCGCCTTTAACCGCGCGGGATTTGGGTTTGGCGCTCGGTTTCTCGGGGGAACGTGGATGCTCATGGACGACTTCACTTACCGGTTTATCGCTGCGCAGGCCGATAAATGCCGCATGACGTAAAATCCCGTCACGGGTCCATTCGGCAAACTCGGCTTCGCAGACCAACTCTGGCTTAATCCACTGCACGCCTTTTGCCTGATCTGCGCTAAGTTTTTTCTTCAGCGGCGACGAATCGCGCTCCAGCGTGGCA
>NZ_JAMFRV010000705.1 GCF_026224925.1 Pseudomonas sp.
AGATCGCCAGCGTGAGCCTGTTGACGACATTCCTTGATTACATCGATACCGGCCCCATCAGCGTGTTCGTCGATGAGCAACTGGTGGCCTACCGTGAGCGCACCATCGGCGGCCTGGATGGCCCAATCGGTGTGTTTCGTGGCGAGGACATGGGAAATACATTTTCCCTGCTGCGCCCCAACGACCTCTGGTGGAACTACAACGTCGACAAATACCTCAAGGGGAACAAACCCATTCCTCTTGACATGCTGTTCTGGAACAACGACAGCACCAACCTTCCTGGTCCGATGTACTGCTGGTACCTGCGCCATACGTACCTGCAGAACGACCTGAAGTCAGGAACGCTGGATTGCTGCGGGGTGAAGCTTGACCTACGGGCCATTGACGCTCCCGCCTACATCCTCGCTACCCATGATGACCATATCGTGCCCTGGAAGAGCGCCTACGCCAGTACCGCGCTGCTCTCAGGAACTAACCGTTTTGTATTGGGCGCGTCCGGGCATATCGCCGGCGTCATCAATCCTCCCGCCAAACAGAAACGTCACTATTGGACCAACAACCGAGTCACGAAAAACCCTGACACCTGGCTAAAGAATGCCGAACAACAGCCCGGCAGTTGGTGGATTGACTGGTTCGAATGGCTGGCCCGACACGCCGGCGAACGTCTGTCCGAGCTGAGCGGTGTCGGCAGTGCTGAATACCCGGCGCTGGAGCCAGCACCAGGCCGCTATGTAACACAATGATCGATTGCCTCTGACGGGACAAAAAGGCCGCTCAATGAGCGGCCTTCTTTTATAGCGGGATCAGACGTTAGAAACGTTCGATCTTCGCTTTGCTTTCCAGTTGTGCGCGGTAGGCAGCGAAATCCTGCTGACCGGCACGTGAAGCGAGGAAGCGGCGGTACTGCGATTTTTCTGCATCCGTAGGCGCTGCGGCTTGATTGACGCCGTTAAGGCGTACGATCACGAAACTGCCGTCTGCTGCTTTCAGGCTGCTGTACACCGGCTTGTCTTTGCCGGTGGGTTTCGGCATGCGGAACAGCGACTGCAACACCGCAGGTTCAACCCCTTCCTGACTGCGGCTTACTGCTTCCAGCACCTTCCAGCTTTGGCCGTCTTGCTTGGCCGCCAATGGAATCTTGCCATCGCGCAGACCGGCTAACAGCGCTTCGCCTTTGGCCTTGACCGCATCGCTTGCATGATTCTTCATCAATTGCGCACGAATGCTGCTGGCAACAGCTTCAAGGGGCAACTGCTCTGGCTGACGGTGCTCTTTAACGTGCACTACCACCGTGGTTTCTGGATCGAGGTCAAGAGCGGCACTGTTTGCGCCGTCCTCCAGCACTTCCCGGCTAAACGCAGCCTGGATGACAGCACGGTTGGCGGTAATGCCTTCACCGCCCTCGCGGCCGAACGGCGCAGAGGTTTGCACTTTCAGACCCAGTTCTTGCGCAGGCTGCACCAGATCCGACGCTTCGAACGCCGAGTCTTCAAGCTTCTTGGCTGCATCTACATAGCGCTGCTCAACCTGCTCCGATTTCAGATCGTGGGTCAGCTTGTCTTTCAAACTGGCGAACGTCGGCACTTGCGGTGCTTCAACACCCAGCAGCTTGATCAGGTGCCAGCCGAAACTGCTGCGCACCGGCACCGAGACCTGGTCTTTCTTCAGGTCGTACAACGCTTTCTCAAACGCAGGATCGTAAACACCCGGACCTGCATAACCCAAATCACCGCCTTTGCTGGCCGAACCCGGGTCCTGCGAAAACTCTTTGGCCAAGGCCGCAAAGTCTTCGCCTTTAGCCAAACGCTGTTGAATTTCTTCAACCTTCGCTTTGGCCTGGGCGTCCGTCATCTTGTCATTCACTTCGATCAGAATATGCGCAGCACGTCGCTGCTCGGCAAGGTTGCCGATTTCTTTCTGATACGCAGCCTGCAGATCAGCGTCTTTGACTTGAACCTGATCAAAGAAGACTGACTTCTTCAATTCGATGAAGTCGAGCACGACCTGCTCTGGGCTCATGAATTCTTTGGCGTGCTCGTCGTAGTGCGCTTTGACTTCAGCATCGGTCACTTTCGCAGCGGCGAGGTCAGGAGCAAACGTCAAAGTGGCGAAATCACGCGTCTGTTTTTCCAGACGGGCAAACGCTTCAACCTGGGCATCGGTCACGAAACTGCTGCCTGCCAAACCGGCGCGCACCTGACCGATCAGCATTTCCTCACCCATCATCTGGCGGAACTGCAACCGGCTGAAGCCCAACTGACGAATCACCTGGTCGAAACGATCAGCACTGAATTTACCGTCTACCTGAAACTCAGGTGTCTGCAAAATCTGTTGATCCAGCGCAGCTTCGGAGAAACCAAATTTGGAATCAGCAGCGCCTTCAAGCAACAATTTGCGATCCACCAGGCCTTTAAGCGCCGAGTCATGCAACATTTTTTCGTCCAGCAGTGCAGGATCGAAATCCTTACCCAACTGCTGGGCGAGCTGACGGCGCTGTATTTCAATCGCCTGACTCAACTCGCTTGTCGTGATCTCTTCGCCATTGACCTTGGCAGCATCCTGACTGGTGCTGGTGGCCCTGAAAAGAGCATCGAAACCGGTCAAGGCCATCAACGCAATGATCACGCCAATGATCGTCTTGGCTATCCAGCCTTGGGAATTGTCCCTGATATTCTGCAGCATGCGTCCCCCAGAAACGGTTGTACTGAATTAAACCAACCGCGGAGCGTGGGTAGAATCCGGAAAGAAGAAAGGCGCATCCGAGGATGCGCCTTCTCGTAACTGGCGGAGCGGTCGAGGCTCGATTCCGCGACCCTCGGTGTGCCAGCCGGGCTATTAACCTGCCGACGTACCGCTCCGCTGCCAGGGCAGAAATGACTCCGACCTGGATGGGCAAAGGCTTGAAAGACGCTTAGTTAACCGCTTCTTTCAATGCTTTACCGGCTTTGAAACCTGGTTTTTTAGCTGCAGCAATTTCCAGCGTCTTACCGGTCTGAGGGTTGCGACCGATACGAGCAGGACGATCTGTAACGGAGAAAGTACCAAAACCTACCAGTACAACAGAGTCGCCAGCCTTAAGAGCGCCAGTGACGGATTCGATTACTGCGTCCAGCGCACGGCCAGCAGCAGCTTTCGGGATATCAGCAGATGCAGCGATAGCATCAATCAGTTCCGACTTGTTCACTCTAAGTCCCCTTATATCTATATTGAGTACGTTTCTAAGTTTTTTGGTGTCAAGCAAAACGAGTGCTGAATGGCCTACAGACTCTTTAAGAGCCGCTTTATAACAAGGGCTCTAAAAAGCTGTCAAGGAAGGCCATGAAGACTAATGCGTGCTAATTCTTTCCTTAGCGTCAGACTCGCGTTTTTCATCCTTGGCTACCAGTTCGGGAGCCACATCCGGCAAGGGCTGCGGCGCGTATTGCAGCGCAATTTGCAGGACCTCGTCAATCCATTTAACCGGTTTAATCTGTAAGTCCCGCTTGATGTTGTCCGGAATCTCTTTCAGGTCGCGTACGTTCTCTTCCGGAATGATCACCGTTTTGATCCCGCCACGGTGCGCCGCGAGCAGTTTTTCCTTCAAACCACCGATGGCCAAAACCTGCCCCCGCAGAGTGATTTCACCGGTCATCGCCACGTCAGCACGCACAGGTATCTGGGTCAGCGCTGAAACAAGGGCCGTACACATGCCTACGCCTGCGCTAGGGCCATCTTTGGGCGTTGCGCCTTCCGGCATATGGATATGCGTGTCGCGCTTCTCGTGGAAGTCCAGAGGGATCCCCAGACTTTTGGCCCGACTGCGCACAACGGTCAATGCCGCCGTAATGGATTCGACCATTACGTCGCCCAGCGAACCGGTTTTGATCAACTGACCTTTACCCGGAACAACCGCTGCCTCAATGGTCAGCAATTCACCGCCGACTTGCGTCCACGCCAAGCCGGTCACTTGACCGATTTGATCTTGCTGCTCGGCCAAACCGTAGCGGAATTTGCGCACACCGAGGAAATCCTCAAGCATTTCCGCGGTTACACGCACCGAGAAGCGTTTTTCAAGCGCGTGTTCCTTAACCACTTTACGGCAGACTTTAGCAATCTGACGCTCCAGGCTACGCACGCCTGCTTCACGGGTGTAGTAACGGA
>NZ_JAMFRV010000706.1 GCF_026224925.1 Pseudomonas sp.
CCGGAATTCCGGAACCGTCTGGACACCATTATTCAATTTTCTCGCCTCAGCCATGAGGTGATTAAAAGCGTGGTGGACAAGTTCCTTACCGAACTGCAGGCGCAACTGGAAGACAAGCGTGTGCTGCTTGAAGTGACCGACGCGGCCAGAACCTGGTTGGCGGAAGGTGGCTATGATGCGCAGATGGGTGCTCGACCAATGGCTCGCTTGATTCAAGATAAAATCAAGCGTCCGCTGGCTGAAGAGATTCTCTTTGGTGAACTGGCTGAGCATGGCGGCGTAGTGCACATCGACGTCAAGGACGGAGAAATGACCTTCGACTTCGAGACCACGGCAGAAATGGCCTAAGCAGGCTAAACGAAAAAGCCCCGCATCCACTGGAAGGTGAGTGCGGGGCTTTTTTGTGCGCGGTTGTTTTGCGGTATCAAATGCGGACAAGGCGCGATCAGATGTTGTGGTATTCCATACAAAACCAGGGCACACAAAAACGCCCGGCATTAACCGGGCGTTTTTGTTAAGACCTGTTAGCGGGCGCGGTAAGTAATGCGGCCCTTGCTCAAGTCGTACGGCGTCATTTCGACGCGCACTTTGTCACCGGTAAGAATACGGATGTAGTTCTTGCGCATTTTGCCGGAGATATGCGCGGTGACGATGTGCCCATTTTCCAACTCCACACGGAACATGGTGTTGGGCAGGGTGTCGACGACAGTACCTTCCATTTCCAAGCTGTCTTCTTTCGACATGCAGTAAAAGCCCTCGGTATCCAATGAGTGGCCCGGTGCAACTGCGCCAGGCAAAAGCGGCGTGCATTGTGCCCGAAAAATAGGGCTTACGCCAAGCGCTTCAATAAAGAGTGACCCAATGCTGATTTGTCAGGAGCTCAATTGGCCGATATTGGGTTTTGTAATTCATCTTTTTGCAGTTCTTGATCCAGTAGCCCAGGTACACCGCATGCAGGTGTAACCGGGCCGCTTCGGCGATCTGCCAGAGAATGGCGTAGCGGCCCAGACTGCGGCGTTCTTCGCCCGGTTCATAGAAGGTATAAACCGCCGAAAGACCGTTCGGCAGAAGGTCAGTAACGGCCACCGCCAGCAGGCGTCCTTCGAGGCGGAATTCATAGAAAGTCGAGAACGGCAGATCGCGAATTAAAAAAGTGGAAAACTGGTCGCGGCTGGGCGGATACATGTCGCCGTCGGCGTGACGCTGCTCGATATAGCGCTGATACAGGTCGAAATACTCTTCGCTGAAATGTGGCTTGGCTGCGCGGACTTGCAGGTCGACATTGCGTTTGAAAATACGTTTCTGTTGACGATCCGGAACGAATAGTCCGACGGGGATGCGCGCAGGCACGCAGGCACTGCAGTTTTGGCAGTGTGGCCGATAAAGGTGATCGCCGCTGCGACGGAAACCCATGTCGGAAAGGTCGGCGTACACCTGAACGTCCATTGGCTGGCTGGGATCCAGAAATAACGTCGTCGCCTGTTCCTCAGGCAAATAGCTGCAGGAATGGGGTTGAGTGGCATAGAACTTAAGTCGCGCCAGCTCGGTCATGGATCGACCCTCGGATAAAATCTCTAGTAAGAGTGTATGTCAGCCTATGAAACTCGCCTAGGTAACCAGTCGGCGATAGTCGGCAGATCCAGATGGGCGTGAAGGTAATCAGCAAACGTCTTGCGCGCAATGGATCTGGCGCCAAAACTGTGCAGATGTTGTGTCGGCATTTGACAATCGATCAGCACGAAGCCCCATGCAGTCAGTCGCTCGACCAGCGTCGCAAAGCCAACTTTCGACGCATTATCGGCCAGGCTGAACATGGACTCCCCGAAAAACAGTTGACCCATCGCCAAGCCATAAAGTCCACCGACCAACACGCCTTGCTCCCAGACCTCAACGCTGTGGGCAAAGCCGCGTTGGTGCAACTCCAGGTAAGCCGACTGCATTGAGTCGGTGATCCAGGTGCCCTCGGCGTAGGTGCGTGGCGCCGCGCACGCCTGTATCACTGCCGCAAAATCCTGATCGAAGGTGACCTGATAATTTCCCTGACGCATCACTTTGCCCAGGCTGCGGGAGACATGCAGCTCTTGCGGGAACAGCACCGTGCGCGGATCCGGTGACCACCACAAGATCGGCTGGCCCTCCGAGAACCAGGGGAAACAACCATGCCGATAGGCCTGAATTAACCGATCCGCGGACAGGTCGCCACCCGCCGCTAGTAGGCCATTGGGATCGCGCATGGCTTTTTCCAGGGGCGGAAACGTCAGGGTATTACGCTGTAACCAAGTCAACATGGTGTCAGAATTTTCCGGAAGGGGAGGGCGCAATCAAGCCGCTGCTGCAACTCTGTGCCTTCAGCGTGGTCGTAGACGGTCCCGTTAAAGAAACGTGCTGCCGATGACCACGGTAAAAGGCAGTAGGCCATCGCTTCACTATTTAGCATTACAGTGTGAGCCTGTTTAATGGCACCCATGGAAAGCATCTCATAACCCTTTGTCACGAAAGACAATGCATGCTCAAATTACACTGTCCCGCAGATACATGAAGCTATGCTAACCCACGCCAGTCCAGCGTGGCATCGGCGGCACAAACCCGTACAATGCCGTTCTTGTTAGTATGCGTTCAAGTTTTCGACCGAGTTGGAAGTGAACGGTGCCGTTGGTTTATTCTTTCTGGGCGCTGGACAGTTATATTTTTGTAGTCAATCACCAGATGGTCGCGCTGAGGCGCAGGAAAAGAAGCGTTTTGAAGAAATCCACCGTAGCACCCAGTCCCGTACCGCTCTGGCGTCAGCAGTTGCACTACCGGCTCAAGGAAGGTGCGCTGATTGCCATTGGCGCCCTGTGCCTGTATCTGATGATGGCGTTGCTGACTTACGACCAGACTGATCCAGGCTGGAGCCATACCAGCAACTCACAGCAGGTGCAAAATGCTGCGGGCCGCGCCGGCGCGTTCTCCGCCGATATCCTATTCATGGTGCTGGGTTACTTCGCCTACATCTTTCCGCTATTGCTGGCGATCAAGACCTACCAGATATTTCGCCAACGGCATGAGCCGTGGCAGTGGAGCGGTTGGCTGTTCTCCTGGCGCTTGATCGGTCTGGTTTTCCTGGTGTTGTCCGGCGCGGCACTGGCCCATATCCATTTCCATTTTACGGCCGGCCTACCTGCGTCGAGCGGTGGAGCTCTGGGTGAAAGCCTGGGCAATCTGGCAAAGAACGCCTTGAACATCCAGGGCAGCACGCTGTTGTTCATTGCGCTGTTCCTGTTCGGTCTGACGGTGTTCACCGACCTGTCCTGGTTCAAAGTGATGGACGTCACGGGCAAAATCACCCTGGACCTGTTTGAATTGTTCCAAAGCGCAGCCAATCGCTGGTGGTCGTCGCGCACCGAACGCAAGCAGATGGTTGCCCAATTGCGTGAGGTCGACAGCCGCGTCACCGAAGTGGTAGCACCGGTTACTTCCGATCGACGTGAGCAGGCCAAAGCCAAAGAGCGCTTGATCGAACGTGAGCAAGCGCTGAGCCAGCACATGACCCAGCGCGAGAAACACGTGCCGGCGGTAATTGCGCCAGCACCGGCCAAAGCACCAGAGCCAAGCAAGCGCGTGCAGAAAGAGAAGCAGGCGCCGCTGTTTATCGACAGCGCCGTGGAAGGCACCTTGCCGCCCATCTCGATTCTCGACCCGGCCGAAGCCAAGAAACTTAACTATTCTCCCGAATCACTGGCTGCGGTCGGGCATTTGCTGGAAATCAAACTCAAAGAGTTTGGCGTCGAGGTCAGCGTGGACTCGATTCATCCAGGCCCGGTGATCACCCGTTACGAAATCCAGCCTGCCGCTGGGGTCAAGGTCAGTCGTATTTCGAACTTGGCCAAGGATTTGGCGCGCTCGCTGGCTGTGACCAGCTTTCGTGTAGTTGAAGTGATTCCTTGCAAAACCACGGTCGGCATCGAGATTCCTAACGAAGACCG
>NZ_JAMFRV010000707.1 GCF_026224925.1 Pseudomonas sp.
ACAAAGGGTGCACTCATGAGTAACTACGAAGGCCGTTGGCAGACAGTAAAGATTGAGCTGGAAGCAGGCATTGCCTGGGTCATTCTGAACCGCCCGGAAAAGCGCAATGCAATGAGCCCAACGCTTAACCGCGAGATGGCCGAAGTATTAGAGGTGCTGGAGCAAGATCCCGAAGCGGGAGTACTGGTGCTGACCGGTGCTGGGGAAGCCTGGACAGCCGGGATGGACCTCAAGGAATACTTCCGCGAAGTAGACGCGGGTCCGGAAATTCTTCAGGAAAAAATCCGCCGCGAAGCCTCCTATTGGCAGTGGAAGCTGCTGCGTATGTATACCAAGCCGACGATTGCCATGGTCAACGGCTGGTGTTTCGGCGGTGGTTTCAGCCCACTGGTGGCATGCGACTTGGCCATCTGCGCCGACGAGGCCACCTTTGGCCTCTCCGAAATCAACTGGGGCATTCCACCAGGCAACCTGGTGAGCAAAGCCATGGCCGATACCTGCGGCCATCGTGAATCCCTGTACTACATCATGACCGGCAAAACCTTTACCGGGCAGAAGGCTGCCGCCATGGGCCTGGTGAACCAGAGCGTGCCATTGGCGCAACTACGTGAAACCACCATCGAGCTGGCCAACAATCTGTTGGAGAAGAACCCGGTGGTGCTGCGCGCCGCGAAAATCGGCTTCAAGCGTTGCCGCGAGCTGACCTGGGAGCAGAACGAGGACTACCTGTACGCCAAGCTCGATCAGTCGCGCTTGCTCGATAAAGAAGGCGGTCGCGAGCAAGGCATGAAGCAGTTCCTGGATGACAAGAGCATCAAGCCAGGTCTGCAAACCTATAAGCGTTAAGCGGACAGAATGGGCGGCGACCCGGAGCGAGTTCAGGTACGAAAAGACCTGAGCACTGGGCTAAACCGGGCGCCGCCTGCGTCCCCCTCTCAGCCCATAGCTGCTGACTACACGACGCAGAACTCTTGAGTCCGCTCCAGGATTCGCATCCGAATGAACGTATACAAAGCGGTCAGTCCTGCACCGCGCAAAAGGAGACTAATGTGACCACCCTGCAAACTTCACCTTATGCAGTTTCCGACCGTCAGTACATTGATGGAAAATGGCGTCTAGGCCGTTCCAAGCGCACGCTCGATGACATTGATCCCTTTACCGGGAGCCAACTGCTAAGCATGCCCATGGCGTCTGCCGACGACGTCAACGATGCCTATACCGCCGCCCAACATGCACAATCCAGCTGGGCAAGCACTGGCCCTGCGCAGAAGACCGCGCTGCTGAACAATCTGGCTCGCGTGATTGAGTCCCGTGCAGCGGAAATCATCTCCTGGTTGATCAAGGAGTCCGGCAGTACACGCATCAAGGCGAGCTTCGAGTGCCACACCACACTCAACCTGGTACGCGAATGTGCGGCGATGCCGTTTCAAGTGGAAGGTCGAATTCTGACCAGCCACAAACCCGGCGAGCAGAGTTTCGTGTTCAGGGAGCCGCTGGGCGTCATTGGCGTTATCAGCCCCTGGAACTTCCCGCTGTATCTGAGCATGCGCTCGGTCGTTCCTGCTATCGCCCTAGGCAATACGGTTGTGCTCAAACCTGCCAGCGATACTGCCGTCACCGGTGGCCTGCTGATAGCCCATCTCTTTGAAGAAGCGGGCTTTCCATCTGGTGTATTAAACGTGATTGTGGGCGCCGGCTCGGAGATCGGCAACGCCTTCGTTGAGCATCAGATTCCCAGCTTTATTTCGTTCACCGGCTCTACAGACGTAGGTCGTAACGTTGGCAGAATTGCCACCGGCGGGAAATACATCAAGCGTATTGCCTTGGAGCTTGGCGGTAATAGTCCTCTCGTTGTGCTTGACGACGCAGACGTCGAAATTGCCGCGCATGCCGCAGTGGTCGGCCGCTTCCTTCACCAAGGCCAGATTTGCATGAGCGTCAACCGGGTGATCGTTGACCGCTCGCTCTATCCAGAGTTTGCAGCACTGGTCGCCGAGCGCGTCAGCAAGTTAAAGATTGGCGACCCGGACCACGCTGACACCGTTATTGGTCCAGTGATCAATCAGGCCCAACTGGATGGCCTGCTGCGCAAAATAGACAATGCGCAAAGCACCGGCCTCAAACAATTGGCGGGAGGCTCGCCGTCCGGTCTCGTACTTCCACCTCACGTCTTCGGTGACGTCCCGGCTGATCAAGAGCTCGCCGTGGAAGAGACCTTTGGTCCCATCCTTCCTATCCTTATCGCCAACGATGAACAGCACGCCCTGGCCCTCGCCAACGCGGGCGACTATGGCCTTTCAAGCGCGGTGTTTACCAAGGATATGGCGCGTGGTCTGAAATTCGCCCGCAATATCGTCGCCGGCATGACGCACATCAACGACATCACCGTCGACGATCAACCCAATGCGCCCTTCGGGGGCGAGAAAAACTCCGGACTGGGACGGTTCAATGGGCATTACGCCTTGGATGAGTTCACCCGCGCGCACTGGATAACCTGGCAACCAGGGGGCCACCACTACCCGTTCTAGCAGGCTGACCAAACAGAACGAAGCCGCCGGGAGCACAATCCAGGCGGTGGGTCTAGGCAGAAGCGCATAGCAGACTCAAACTATTCACGTATTGGGATACATCAGTGAACCAAGCACATACGCTTCAGCCAATGCCTAGCACGCGAGAAAGACTGCTCTATACCGCGCTGGATCTCTTCAGCACCCACGGTTACCAATCGACTAGCCTGCGCGATCTCGCAACACAACTTGGCGTCCAACCAGGCTCTATCTACAACCACATTGAGAACAAACAAAGTCTGCTGTTCGAGCTGATGGAAGAAGCAATGGATGACCTGCTTCATCAGACCAATCTCAGCTTGAAACGTAGAAACACCAAGCAGTCCAAGCTAAGCCTTTTCGTCCGGGCATTCGTGACCTTCCAATCGAGCAATCCGAAGAAGCTCACCCTGATTGATCGAGAAATCATCAACCTATCTTGCGCACAACGCGAGCGCATCACCGCTCTTCGCAATGAGTACGCTCAATGCCTAATGTCTGTCATTAACACCGAAGCGGCTGCAGCGAACCTTCCAACAAGCAGGATGGCGATATTGGTTCGCGCGATCATTGGGATGCTTCAAAGCCTTGCCCTATATTACCAGGACGACTTTAACGTCTTTCCCCCGGGGGTCGTTGATGACCTCACCAACATAATCATCGGTGCAATTGCGGCGGCGAAACGCTGAGATGCAGCCAGCTATTCCCGAGTAGAGCAAAGCTGGACGCCTGAGGTTTTGGCTGAACTCCACATCCGATCAGGAAGACGATACTTCACCAGCACGCGCAGCAGAACAGGCAGTACCCGAAGACGTTCGCAATGCCGATACTAATGCCCTGTATACATCAGGAAAATCATTATAATTGTTAATTATATCGATCTAAACAGGACTGCCCCATGCTGCAGAAGCTCAAAGCCACGCCCCCACAAACTCTCCCAGAGAGACTCGACAACTCGCTGAACAACCTGGTGGGCTACGTGATGCGCCGCGTGCAGATAAGGATCACGCAGGACCTAACCAATAGGCTAGAGGAACACGACATCCGCCCTGCCCAGTTCGCTGCGCTGACCATCATCGAGCAGTCACCAGGACTGATGCAGGCCGATCTGGCCAAAACCCTGGCGATCGAGCCGCCACAGGCCGTGCTGATGGTCAACAAGCTGGAAGCCCGCAGCCTTGCCATGCGCATACGCAGCAACCCCGACAAGCGCTCGTATGGATTGTTTCTCAGCAAGACCGGAGAGCAACTGCTTAAACAGCTAAGGGACGTCGCCCTGGAAAGCGACCTGAACGCCACTTCTGCGCTCACGAGCGACGAGCGAGAGCAGCTTTTGACACTGTTGAACAAGCTGTATGGCGACAAGTGAACTGCCGTACTGTCTGGTGCAAAGGCATGAGGTATCTACTCAGGCGATTTCAACAACATACAGTCAGCTGAGCGACTCTATACCCATCTCGTCACACACTTCATCGGCCAGATGGAGCGTGGCGTTTGCCGCTGGAATGCTGCAATGGATCAGCAATTGAGTGGGTACCGTTCGAC
>NZ_JAMFRV010000708.1 GCF_026224925.1 Pseudomonas sp.
CCATCTCACCGACGTCCATCACCCACTCCGCAGGGAACTTGCTCAGGTCCATACCGCTGCGATCAAAAATCTCAGTACGTGTAGCGCCCGGCAATACAGCCTGGACGCGCACACCTGCGGGGCTCACTTCGGCATGCAGCGACTGCGTCAGGCTCAACACATACGCCTTGGTCGCCGTGTAAGTCGCGTTGAACATCTCGGGAGCAAACGGCACGACCGAGGCAATATTGATAATCGAACCACGCCCCGCCCTGGAAAAGCCTTCCGCCGCCGCTGATGCCAAATGAGTCAGCGCCACAACGTTGAGCTGAATCATCCGGTCCAGGCCATCCAGATCAGATTCGGCCAATGTACCCACAGACGCCACACCTGCGTTATTCACCAACAAAGAAATCGAAGGGTCAGTGCGCAGCCGCTGTTGAACAGTATTCAGATCACCTTTGTCGATCAGATCGGCTTTGAGCACTTCGACTTTTACACCGGTTTCACGCAACCGCGTCGCCATTTCCTCAAGACGTCCCTGATCGCGAGCGACTAACAGCAGATCGTAGCCGCGCTTGGCTAAACGATCAGCGTAGGTAAAACCGATGCCGGAAGAAGCGCCAGTAACAAGGGCAGTGCCTTTGGTGTTGGAGGTGGTCATGGGAAACGACTCCTGGAGGACAGGGAATATGAATGGTTATATTACGGACATAATCAAGACCGGATTATATGATGGGTGACATGGAGAGTGTCAAGATGACCTAATCAAGCGCAACATGCGGACTGGGAGCATAGACCCTATGCGCCACACAGCCAGCTCGCCGGTGTATTGCCCTGCTCCAAACCAAAAAAGCCAGGCGTAAAAAAGGCTGATCGCAATGACCAGCCTCGTTTGCAACCGTCCTTTAATTAGTTGAGACCCACCTTGTCACGGTTCTTGTCCAGGATCGCCTTGCCGATCCCCTTCACTTCAAGCAACTCGTCAACCGACGCAAACTCTCCATTGGCTTCGCGGTAAGCAACAATGGCGTGGGCTTTTGCGCTGCCGATACCGCTCAGTTCCTTTTGTAGTGTATCGGCGTCTGCGGTATTGAGATTGACCTTGGTCGAGGGCTCGGCCGGCATCGCCACGGAGCTGACTGCGGCCGCAGGTGTCGGGGCGGGTTGCGGGGCGGGCGCGGCACTGACCGCAACAGAAGCACTCGCGAAAACGGCAAACAACAAAGACGAGAGTAAAGGACTGCGCATTGGTGAAGCTCCTTGGTGTTGAAGTGGGAAGCAGCGTTCCGACGCTGCATTTCAAAGGTAGCCGAGCGCAGCCATCCGTCAAAATGGCATGAGTTACCAAATATTAAGGGGCGAGCCGTAATTAATTTTTGCCTACCGTCGTTCAGGCAGGAACTAACGGGAAAAATGTGGTTTGCCTGGTGGCGCGTCTCACACGTGATAGCTCATTGAAATCACAGGCTATTTTTTGAGGGTTAAAACGTGGAAAACAATACCTGTCAAATTTCAGACGGATTAATATTCATAACGCGATACAAGTCGGACTATTGGCGTCTGTAAAATAATTTTATCGCTTGAACTGTGTGATTTTCCGGGTAAATTTAGCGTGGAGTAACGTGCGCGATACACCTCATCTGCGCGAATCAATCAGAGTTTTATGGATTTTCTGGAGCAACAATGGCGACTTTTTTACTGTGCTGGGCCGTCGTTTCGGTACTGGGAACGGTGATGGCTTTAACCCTGATAAACAGTGGAAAACGTAACAGCCGTAGGGTTGAGGCTGAGTTGGAGGGGAAAAGTCAGGAGTCCCAACCTGCGGCAGTCAAATCGTTTTAATTGCAGGGTATTGTGCCCACCCAGGGTCTACAGCGGGCAGCAACACTATAGACGTTCAGATACTCCAGCTTGGGTCATTGCCGTCCGGCAGTTTAGGTATTGTCGGCATTGGGCGATGCCAAGTTAACTATGGATGCGGTGTCTTTTTCCAGCGGGATACACGACGACATCCATGCACTCCGAGGCGTTCGCCGCATAAATATCCAAAACTTTGATGATATCGCGATTGCAATCCACGATAACTTCAGCATTTTTGATCAGGGAAATCTCATAGTCACTTTCAGCAAGCAAAGCTTCCAAGTAGTGTCCGAGTGAAACTCCGGAAATACGTTTGAGGAATGAATTAGATATTTCGCTGATGATAATCGGACGTTGCTCACGAATAACACGGTTCATACCCTTCAGCGCTAAATACTCGGCGCCTTCAATGTCCATTTTGATAAGGTCTACCGCTACGTCGGCATCAATAACGTCATCAAGCCTGACGCAGTACACCATGGTCGAATTGAGTCGGATCGCGAAATCGGCATCTATTTGTGTCACCGTTCCGCTGTTCCCCGCACAATCGTCGTAATTCAGAAATCCTTTTTTTTCTGCCAGTGCGAATGGTAAAATTTCGACGTTGTTCAGGCTATTCAATTCAATATTTGTATGCAGTATTTTGATGTTATAGGGATACGGCTCAACAGCGAAAACTTTGCCTTGATTTCCGACCCGTTTGGCGGCCAAAACAGAAAAGTAGCCAATGTTGGCGCCGATATCGATGAACGTCATGCCCTCTGCCAGTACTCGCAAAATAACTGCGGTCACGCCTGGCTCATACTCCTTGGCCGTTCTCAGCAAACCGCATACACCATCTGCGCTGCTTATACACAACTGCATACCCTCGAGGTCGAGCACTTCGTGCTCAGTATCACCCAAAGACACACGAGTCAATCCGCGGCGCTGGAACTCGTCACTGCTGACAAATTTTGTGACTAGTTGACTGAGATCGATACCCACAGAAAGACGATGACCGTGCCATTCTTTTTGCTCAGGGATTCGACCCAACAACAGCCTGAAGCAACCCACAATGTCCGCCTCGGTCGCCACGGGAGAGTACTCATTTTCGTACGGCGCCGGATCCAAGGCGTCAGCGGCGGACGAGGGCATAGATTTGAACCAGTCCAACAAACGTATAATGCCCACCGCACACCTCTCCTGACCAACCGTAAGATATTGCCCTTCAAGGCGTGGGCAAAATAACATGTGCCAGACGTTTTTTCATCGCCCGAACTTTTTTATGAGGTCACCACGAAACATCAGATTTTCGGCCCAAGCATTCCGAAATGCTCAAGATGGCCACTCATGTTAGTCCGCGCGCTTGCACCGAAACGAGACCGTCCCCATGCATGAAGAGGAAGATGTCTGTAGGGCGCTCAAGCGCTACAGCCCAAGGAGCTCCCCGCCAACGGTCGCTCTACCATTTAGGCATCCAACGACATAAGCGCAATGAGTTTGGTTGGGGACAGGCAATCGTTCCGTGCGAAAATTTGCTTGTCGCCAATTGTACGCCAGAGAATTCGTTCAATTTCTTCAACGACCTAAGACAACCCAACGATGAGTACGTGGGTAATCCGACGCGTGGCGAGCAAGCATTACCACGTTACAGTTCCCTCAAGCGCCTAGCTTCCAGTAAACAGATACAATAGTCCTCACCTTGCATGACAGCGCCGCCACTGCCATCCACTGTGACTTTTGGCGAGATATCGTCATCAGCGTTGAGGTGACTGGAATCATCGGCGCCATTGTCGTGAACCTTGGCTTTTTGGCCGTAACGCTGCGAGAACTGGCTGCAACCGGCGCGCCCCCTGATGGAATGATGCCAGATGTTGATACCCAATAATCCCGACCTCGATTTCCAAGACCTCAATCGCCGGATCGAGGCTGAGGCAAAGCGCTATCGCGCGGAAAACAATAATGAGCAAATTATGCCTTCGTTCAATCCAGCTCCTGAAGTTGATGTCCAAAGCTATGATTGGTCCCTACTGATCCTGCTCGATGACGAGGCGTTGATCAAGGCCGCCTATCCAACGTTACTCGGACGCATCGGGCAGCAGGCCGAGATAGAGCGAGACCTGCAGCATTTGCGCGCCGGAGTGGAAAAGTTCCAGGTACTGGCAGCATTGCGCTACTCATCCGAAGGCCGGGTACATGATGCAAAAGTATTTGGTTTGCGCCGGGCCCATCTTAAAAATGTGATCCAACGCATCCCATTCATGGGCAGTCTGTGGACGCAGCTTCATGTATTGTTTTCGGCCCATTCGCGGCACAGTGAATATGAGACGCGCTTGACCTTGTTGGGTCGGCAGTACAAGCTTCCGGTTGACCATGTTGGCGCTTATAAAGATAGAGTTCAGTATCAGCTTGCTACCTGGCAACAGCAGGCGCATGCACAACAGATAGCGCGGGAGCGTCAACAACTACAGCTTTTTGAAATGCAACAGCATTTTGAGCACCAATCAACACAAGTCCAAGAACTTCACACCCATCTGTTTAATTTGCAAACAGTATTGGATGAGCATCATCAAACTCAGCAGCTACAAGCGCAGGCCACTGAACATCTGACCGCGGAGCTGCAACAAACGCGTCAAGTTGAGCAGGAGCTGCGCATGCGCATGAGCCACATGGAGCGCGCGCCCGTATCTTCAACTACAGCAAAATCCACCCAAGAAGATATCGTTCCAGTCTCATCAGTGGTGCACGCAGGATTACCGGACAGTTTCTACCTTGCGTTTGAAAACCGCTTCCGCGGGACTGTTGAAACAATCCGTTCGCGCCTGTCTTATTACTTACCGCTGCTTGACGAGGTTGCACCGCTTCAATCAGGTTTGCCACTGGTCGATGTCGGATGCGGGCGAGGTGAGTGGCTGCAGATGCTTTCACCTAAATACCAGCGCTTCGGTCTTGACCTAAATGCGCTAAATATTGAAACCTGTAAAGAGCAAGGTTTGAATGTGTTGAAAAAAGACGCTTTGATTTGGCTTGCAGATCAAGCAGACAACAGCGTTGCCGTGATTACCGCGTTCCATGTTATCGAGCATCTTACGTTCGAACAATTTAATCTTTTGCTCGATCAATGCCTAAGAACTCTAGCCCCCGGAGGTTTGGTTATCTTCGAAACGCCAAACCCTGAAAACCTCATAGTAGCGGCGACAAATTTCTACACAGACCCGACACACCTCCATCCATTGCCGCCCGCCTTCACCGAGTTCATGTTGCAATTTAAAGGTTTCGATCAGGTAGCGATTCATCGCTTGAACCCAATCCCACCTAAATACATTATAAATGAAGACAATGAAGTTTCGCGTCGCTGCGATGCTTTGTTCTACGGTCCCCAGGATTATGCGGTCACGGCGAGCAAGCAACTGATACGCGTCTAGTTCGTATTGATCAAACCGCTTGATGAGATAAAAGGGCGCAGCGGCCTTGGATACTCGGGCATGGAGCCTTGGCAGTGGTCGAAGCGTGATTTCACCCAATCGATCACCTGCCGTGTGTAAAGCATCCGAAACTGAGCCGTGAGGTGATAGTTAGTATCGAAAAAATGATCTTCCGGATACATCACGTCCAAAGGAAAACCCACATAGCTGAGACCATTGGCCCGCGCCTGCTGTGGGAGGTTGGCGAAATAGTCATATTCAGTGCCTCTATGGTATTCAGATCGGTCAAGCATCGGCGGCGGAATGAATAGCGCACATCCTCCTGACATCTGCACTTCATCGGCCAACGCCTTCCAACTCGCCCAATTTGCATTCCAACTCTGCACTTGAGCTCCATAGGTCTCAGGCGCTGAGCGGGTTGCTCCCTCATGCATGGCCGCGCTTAGTTGACTGATGTCGCTGTAGTTCTGGTCACCATGCTCGTCCTGATGCTGCGGACCATACAGCCCGTTAACCTGAAACCCTGGCAGCAAACCTCGATAGCCGCTTATCACTCGGGTAAGCGGGGTCAACCATAACAATTGAGCGAGCTGCACAAGGCTGATGTCCATATGACGGAAACCCGGATTGCTCCACCAATACTCAATGAATTGCGCATTGATCGAATAACGGCCCTGAAACAATGGATACTCCACCGGTAACAACACCCAATCTCCCGGCGCTATCGCCTGGCGCGCATAGTGCTGCAGATACGGCGAAAGTATTCCGGCGTTTACCCCCAGATTCACTACGGGCCTGCCGAGTGCGCGCTCCAATGAGGGCGAATCGATGCCGAACATGGCAGCCGAACCGCCAACAATTACCAATTTCGGCCCCTGAACAGCAGCAGCCAAGGCCAGTTTATATTCGTAGGATTTCTCGACCCACTGGACCTGCGGCACTTGTTTACCCATCTGGCCCCACAGCATGAGAAGCCAAATTGCCGTTGCCATTGCCGTGCCGACGCACAGAGCCAACATAAATCCCTGCCGTCGTGAATGACCTTTCATCAGCACACTCAAAAGTTAAAGTACAAAAAGGCACGGTCCGGTTGACCGGCCAAAGCTTTCAGCACGAGAAACAAGCCTATGCCAACCAAAATACCCCGCCCGGTCGAACCTAGGCGCAAGCACAGCAAGCGACTGCTAGGCGTAATCAAGGTCATTATTAACAGACCTAGGCAGACTAGCGGCAGGCTATGGTCGATATGCATTGCCATTACTTCGTCCAGGACTGTTGATGGCGTCAATGACCAAGTCCAGTGCCAGTCGACCAAGCCCTGATATAGACGAAAGGCATCGGCAAGGGAGTCGGCACGAAATGGAATCCACGCTAGCATGACAATCACCAACGTTAGAGGTAGGGCAATCATGCGTGGCAAGTGCCAAGCGATGACTTGACGCCAGTAGTGATTAATCACCAACAGTACCCCGTGCAGCGCCCCCCAAGCCAAAAACTGCCAACCTGCACCATGCCAGAGGCCACCCAACAACATCGTTAGTAATACGCTAATACTGGCGCGCAACCGACCGTGACGATTCCCGCCCAGCGGGATGTAGAGGTAATCGCGCAGAAAGCCGGACAAAGTGATATGCCAGCGACGCCAAAACTCAATGATGGAAGAACTTTTGTAGGGCGAGCGAAAGTTAACAGGAAGCTTAATGCCAAACATCAACCCCAGACCAATTGCCATGTCCGCGTAACCGGAGAAGTCGAAATACAGTTGCAAGCCATAGCTCAAACCTGCCAACAGCACATCCGGTCCGGCCAATGATCCACCGCTGCTCACACGGTCGTACAACGAAGCCACTCCGGGCGCCAATGGATCAGCGAGCAAGACTTTTTTCATCAACCCCACGGTCAATAAACTTATGCCTAGTTGCCAAGCGAGCGGTCGATCAAACCAGCCTCTAGCGAACTGGGGAAATACGACCCGCGCATGAACGATAGGACCGGCAATTAGCTGCGGAAAAAAACAGACGAAAAAGCTGTAATCGAGCAGACTGCCGGTATCCCGAAGACGTCGCTGGTAGAGGTCAACATGCCAAGCAATTTTTTGGAAGGTAAAAAAGGAAATGCCCAACGGTAGGATGATATGCCACGTTGAAGATGACGCTACAAAACTCAAAAAGAACCCGGCGTATTTGAAATATGCCAGCACTGACAAATTAAATATCACCGCGACGATGAGCCAGAACCGCTTGTGATGCTTAACAAGCTGCCGCCCTAGGCCGTAGTTGACGAAAATCAGAACAAGTAGCAAACCCAGATAGCGCCAGCTCCACACTCCATAGAAAGCTAGCGACGCCAGTACCAGCATCGCAAGCGCAGGTCGCTCCAACTTAAAGTGGCGCAACAGCAGGAAGAAACCGAACACAATCGGCAGAAAAATCAGGAGAAACGAATACGAACTAAAGATCATAGCAACTACTTGAAAAAAGCCGTTAGCAGCGTGGCGCGACTTGCGGCCGCGCTTCGGCCTTTAAAGGAAGTCGCGATTACCGCGCTCCAGAAAACGTTCTATCGACACCTATTGAACCAACGCAATCGAGAAAGCCGCAGTAGACTTAATGGTCAGGTTCGTCCGTTGCCTCCTTACCTCCAGTTCATCCAGTATCCAACTGTATGAACTGGGCCCGAGAATACGCACTCTGGCTCGGTAATAAAACTCTCTCTGAAGCAAAGGCCTGGCTAATCAGGGTTGTGCCGCTAATGCAATCAACAAATTCCGCAACCTAGCAGAAATTGTCGACCATCCGTGATGACTCATCCAGGTTTTCTGTAGCGCCACCGGGCCAATGTCCAGATGTGTACGCAGACCCGACGCGATATCTTCACTGTCGGTGCCCGGTAGAAAAGTGACCGCGTCTGTTACGTCTTCAAAAATAGCCAGCGGTGTGCAGAATACAGGGCGCCCAGTGCTCAGTCCCCACCGCACTGCAGCGCTGGAGGATTCCTGGGTATGCTGGTACGGGAACACAATAGCGTCCGCCATCCCTAACCAAGACAAGGACTCTTCATCGCTAAGGTAATCAGTGATCAATGTCACTCGCCCAGACAGGTCTTGCTGTTGAATGCGTTGGCGGCAACTTTCCGCTAGTTCCGCTGATGCTGGCGCTGGATATTCAGCGTTCACCAACAGTAGGTGCAGATTGCTATCATGAAGCGCTAAAGAGGCGAATGCTTCGATAAGTTTCGATATGCCTTTGTGGGGCAACAGAAAACCGTAACTCGCAATAACGGTTTTGCCTTCCAGATCAGCCAAGCGCTGTTGAATGCCGGGCGCAGGTGGCGGAGTGTCGATTACGCCGTGGGGAAACATGAGCAGATTATCCCGCAGGCCAAAACTCTTGAGCCGGTTCAGGTCGCCTACGCTATGGACCAACAGACGCGCCGCCCCCGCAAGGGATTCGCGCAGGTCCCGCAGGCTCTTTAGGTGCTCGCCATGATAGACATCGGCCGTGGAATGGAACACCACTAGCGTGCGGATCGCTCGTTCGTGAGCCCAATCAAGCAGCGAAGCAAACGCCTGTAAATTATAAAAAGAGAAGTTGAATTGAAGCAGCAACATATCAACGCTGGAGCGCTCAATTGCGGTCTTCAAACGGTCCAACGAATCGCTATCTCCTGCGCTCCAGCAGCGTTCAATATTTTCTAGATCGGAGCCCATCAAGATCGCATCGTCATTGGCAAACACATGGAAATCCAATCCAAACGCAGGCTCCAGCAACTTGCTACTGTAGGCCGCGACGCCGCATGCGCTGTTCCAAGTAGTGACAGTGCCCAGCTTTGGCATTCTCTTAAGCAGTGGTTGCAAACGACCGTTAGCAATAGCGTTGATACTGGCCTTGGCTACTTCTGACCAAATGAAGCGGCCTCGGATCAAAGCCTCGGCGGCCTCGACTCGGGCAGCAGTCATGCTCTGTAGTTCGCCTTGCTGCCAAGATTGATGAAACTCGTTTAAGAGTTGTCTCAAATGCTCGACGTTGGGCTCAAACCACACCGACGCTCCAGCCTGCAAATGTGTCCGCGCACGCTCGTAACTATAATCGATCAGCCAAGCAGTCTGGTCAGTACAGAAATCCGTC
>NZ_JAMFRV010000709.1 GCF_026224925.1 Pseudomonas sp.
ACCGACAGAACCTGCCGGAGCCCGGCGCGCAGGAAAGCCAGCGCGCTTACGTGGCGCCGCGTACCGAGTTGGAAAAGGCCCTGGCCGAGATATGGCAAGCGGTGCTCAAGGTCGAACAGGTCGGTCTGCACGATAACTTCTTTGAACTGGGCGGTGACTCGATTCTGAGCCTGCAAGTGGTGGGCAAGTCTCGGGTGCTGAAGGCTCAGGGGTTCAGCCTGAAGCTGCGGGACTTGATTCAGAAACCGACCATCGCCGAACTGACTGGAGCAACGACTACCGTGGCGCCGTCGCCGATTCTGGCCTTGAATCGAGCGGTGCCGGGGGGCGCGCCGTTGTTTTGCGTACACGCTGGCTTCGGTACGGTGTTCGATTACGAGCCGTTGGCGCGACGCCTTGAGGGGCGGCGTCAGGTACTGGCGATCCAGTCGCGCAAGTTGCTTGACCCCGCGTGGCAGGACACTTCGCTGCAGGCCATGGCCGATGATTATGTCGAACTGATCCGCGCCCGTCAGCCGCAGGGGCCTTATCACCTGTTGGGCTGGTCGCTGGGCAGTACGCTGGCGACTTTGATGGCCGCGCGCCTGGAACAGCAAGGGCAAAGCGTGGCGTTCCTTGGCTTGGCTGATCCGTTCGTGCCAGCACCTTGGGTGCGGGAAACACCGATGCCCGATTGGCGCACGGACCTGACCGGTTTTATCGGCGTGTTGATGCCGGACTGCCCGTCATTGCCCGCCGCACCTGCGGAGGAAACCTTGGCCAATCTTGTGTCGGTGCTATCGGCGGCGCTGATCGCCACGGGTGCCAGCGGGGAAGGGCGCTACACCGCCCTCGGCGCGGAGGAAATGGCCCAGGTGTTCTTGGTCGCTCGCCAGCTCAAGCAACTGTCTCGGCAGTTGGACAGTTGTCCTCGGCTCGGCGTAGCGCCCACCTGCTGGTGGGTGACCGAGCGCGAAGACGACCGTGAATTGTTGGCGCGTCAGGTCGGCCACCCGGACATCGACGGCCAATTGTTGGCGTGCGGGCATTTTGAAGTACCGCATGCGGCGTTGTTTCTGAACACCGTTGAAGATGCTTTGGCCTTGGCGCCGGTCACCCTTTCTTAATGTGTGCTGGCCGCCTGCGGGCGGCCGGTTGTATGGAGGCATGTCATGTCGTTAAACCCCGAAATTGCTGCGTACCTGGAACTGGTCGAAGCCGGTCGCAGCACTACTCAGCGCATTCCTATGCACGGGCTAACCCCCGAAGAAGCGCGCCGACAGTTCGATGCATCGGCGCAAATGTTTGCTGTCGGTGCTGAGGAAATGGCCAGCGTGGAAACGTTATGGGTAAACGCACGCGACGGTGCGCAACTGGAAGCAAGGCTGTATCGGGCACAGTTGCCTAAAGCCGGTCGTCTTACCCCGGCACTGTTGTACTTTCATGGCGGCGGTTATGTCGTCGGCAGCCTCGACTCCCACGACGCTCTGTGTCGGGGACTGGCCGCCCAAGGCGATTACGCGATATTGGCGGTGGCTTATCGACGGGCGCCAGAGCAGCGTTTTCCAACCGCGTGCAATGACGCGCTGGATGCCTGGAACTGGTTGACTGACAACGCGGTTGGGAAAGGTTTGGACGCGACTCGGTTGGCCGTGGGTGGCGACAGTGTTGGGGCCAGCCTGGCGACCGTATTGACCCGGGACTTGGCGTTGAGCGGCGCCATCAACCCGCCGCGCTTGCAAGTGCTGATTTATCCGGTCACTGATGCGACCCGCAGCACGCCATCGCTGGTGCGGTATGCCGAAGGATATCTGCTGGAAGCGGCGACGCTGAAGTGGTTTTACCAGCAGTACGCCAACCACGACAGTGACCGTCATGATCCGCGTTTTTCGCCTCTATTAGGGTCGGTGCCAACCAATCTCGCCCCCGCGTTGGTCCTATTGGGGGAGTGTGATCCGTTGCACGATGAAGGCCTGGCGTACGTCGCGCATCTGCAAGAGGCTGGCATCAAGGTTGAGTTGCATGACTGGGAAGGTATGACCCACGACTTCCTGCGCATGGGGATGATCATCGACGAAGCCGAAGACGCCCAATCAATCATCGCCGCTGCGCTGGCAAAGGCGTTTGCCTGAACCCAAACTTCCCGTAGGAGCCAACTTGTTGGCGAGAAGCTAGCACGGTGTATCAGGTACGCTGCCTCGCCAACAAGTTGTCTCCTACAGAGTGAACTCCATCAAAAGATTCGAACGATCCAGCAACTGGCAGCCGATAAAAAGCCCGACGCAGTGTTTGAACTGCGCCGGGCTTTTTAAACGCGTCGTTATTAGAAATCGTACCCAACAGTTGCGATGACGTTACGACGGTTGCCGTAGAACACTGAGTCTTCGTAGAAACCTGGTTCGAAGTAGTGCTTGTCGAACAGGTTGTTGGCAGTCACCGAGACCTTGGTGCCTTTGACTCCGATTTTGCTCAAGTCATAGCGCAGGGTCGCGTCGGTCAAGAAGTACTGCGGCGTTGTCAGGGTGTTCTGGATGTTCTGCGAAGAACCGACATAACGCTCGCCGACGCCTATCCCAACACCGTCGAATGGACCGCTTTTCACGGTGTAGTCAAACCACATACTGGCAGTGTTGCGCGGGATGTCCCGAGGTGTATTGCCTTTGTAGAGCGTATCTTTGGTGATTTGCGCATCGGTGTAAGCGTACGACGCGATCATGTTGATGTTTTCGTTTAGGCTGGCCTTGCCTTCGACTTCGATACCGCGCGAGCGGATTTCACCGGTTTGGGTTAAGTAACTGGTGGCGACTGGGTCAGGCGTGGTCACATTGGTTTGGGTCAGGTCAAACGCAGCTACGGTAATCGAGGCGTTGTAGCCGTTCGGTGCGTACTTGATACCGACTTCGTATTGCTTGCCTTCGGTAGGCTTGAGGAAGTTGTTGTTACGGTCCAGATCGGGGTTGGGCTGGAACGACGTGGAGTAGCTGGCATAAGGAGTTACACCATTGTCGAATAGGTACGCTAGGCCGATGCGTCCGGTGAATTTATGGTCTTTTTGATGCTGATTCAGTTGTTCACCGGAGAAAAGACCTTCTTCGTGGTCTTTTACCCAATCCTGGCGGCCACCGAGGGTCAGCGCCCAGCGATCAAGACGGATCTGGTCCTGAACGTATACGCCAACTTGCTGCATTTTTGAGCTGAGGTCACGTTGGTCCGGATCAATCCAAACGGCACCGCCCCCGTACACCGGGTTGTACAGGTCAATATCGTTGAACGCATCTTCAGGGTCACCGTTCACACGGCGTTCTTTAGCGCTGTAGTGCGAGTAGTCAACGCCCATCAGCAAGGTGTGCTGTAACGGGCCGGTCGCAAATGAGCCCTGGATATTGTTATCAACCAGAAATGTATCGCTGTTTTTAGGACGGTATTGCAGCCCGATATCCTGAGTGCGGCCATCGTCGTTAAGCACAACGTCTGGACCGCTCGATAGGAAACCGACTTTGGAATGCATATAGCGCAAGTTCTGCTGGAACTTCCAGCCATTGTCGAACAGGTGCTCAAAACTCGAACCTAGCGAGGTAGTTTCAACTTTGTAATAACTGCCTAGCCACCCGAGGTTGGTATCTGAGCTGATGTGCCCGTAAGGACTGTGCTGCACCGTGCCGATGGCTGGAAAACTTTGTTCGGAACCGCCTGTCTTGGTCTTGCTGTAGCTGGCAAGAATGGTCAGGGTGTTCGCGTCGTCCGGTTTCCAGGTCAACGAGGGCGCGACGTAAGTACGGTCGTTAGGCGAATGGTCAACCTGAGTGCCGCTGTCGCGCTGGAGCATAACGATGCGCCCAAACAACGTGCCGTCGTCACTGAGCTGGTCGTTCATGTCCAGACCAAACTGGCGACGATCAAAGCTGCCACCTTGTACTTCAAGGTGATGAATCGGCTCTTCCTGCGGGCGTTTGCTGGTCATGTTGACCACGCCACCAGGGGCCATTTGTCCGTACAGAACCGAGGCCGGACCTTTGACCACGTCGATGCGTTCCATGCCAAAGGTTTCAAAATCGGTGTCGTACTGGTTAAAGCCGCTGCGCAGGCCATCCTGATAGATGCCGAACAGGTTAAACGAGCGGAAACCACGCAAGAAGATGTCCGGTGCCCCTTGGCCGCCCGCATAGTCAATGACTCGGATGCCCGGTGTGTAAGCCACGGCAGAGTTGAAGTCCTGAACGCCACGTTGATCCATTTCGTCGCGAGTGATCACGGAAATGGTTTGGGGAATCTCATTGATTGGCGTATCGGTCTTGGTCCCGACGGTGGTGCGCTTGGCGACGTAGCCCTTGACCGGACCTGTACCCGACTCTTCCGGCGACGCCTCGATCTGAGTTTTGTCGAGGACGATGGCGCCCTGGGTGGCGGTGACGGGCGGGGCGTTGCTATCAGTGTTGGCTGCGAGGGCGAAGCAAGGCGCGCCAGCCAGGCAAAATCCTACACTGGCCGCCTGCATCGGGCGACGCAGCCGGCTGGCCAATACTGAGAGAGACGACGGGAATACCGAAGCGACCATGACGTTTCCTATCCTTAAGCGTAGTAATGGTAATAATGATTATCAATTGTAAGCTGAAGCTATCGAATTAAACGAGAACTAATCTCATCAATCAGGAGCTTTTTTTACGGGGCCCCTCCAATTGCTGCCTGACAAGGGGGCAATCTGCGCAGTAAGGAAGCTCAGGCAGGCAGTAACGCAGGCAGCAGACCCGGCGCCAGGGTTGGCTTTGAAGGTCGATGGGGAATTGGTAAGCGCGCTGGATCGGGTTCGGTCGGCCGTCGGGGTAGGTGGCGGCGCTGAAAATCTG
>NZ_JAMFRV010000710.1 GCF_026224925.1 Pseudomonas sp.
AACCCGGCCGATGCGCCGATTCTGATCATCAGTCTGACGTCCGACTCCGCCACTCCGGGGCAAATGTACGACGCGGCTTCTACCTTGCTGGAGCAAAAGCTGCTGCAAACCCCCGGCGTCGGCGACGTCACAGTGGGCGGCGGCGCGCTGCCGGCAGTGCGCATCGAACTGAACCCGGATCGCCTCAATCACTACGGCGTCAGCCTTGAGCAGGTCCGCGGGGTGATTGCCGCCTCCAACGCCAATCTGCCGAAAGGGGCGGTGGCAGTGGGCAATCAATCGTTTGGCGTCAACGCCAACGACATGCTCTATAACATGCACGATTACGAGCCGTTGGTGGTCAAGCAAAGCAACGGCGATCTGGTGCACATCGCCGACCTCGGTTATGTGCGCGAAGACGTCGAAGACCTTCGCAACTTCGGCCTGTCCAATGGTCAGCCAGCGGTACTGCTGGTGGTGTTCAAGCAGCCAGGCGCTAACGTGATCGAAGCGGTGGATGCGGTCAAAGCCGCGCTGCCGTTTCTGCAAAGCTCGATTCCGGCGACCATCAAAATTAACGTGCTGATGGACCGCACCACGACCATCCGTGCGTCATTGCACGATGTCGAAGTGTCGTTGCTGGCGTCGATTTTGCTGGTCACCTTGGTCACGTTTGCGTTCTTCCGTGACTGGCGCAGCACCTTGATCCCGGCCGTGGTAGTGCCGCTGTCATTGTTGGGCACCTTTGGTGCGATGTACTTCCTGGGTTACAGCCTGAACAATTTGTCGTTGATGGCGCTGACCATCTCCACTGGTTTTGTGGTCGACGACGCTATCGTCGTAGTCGAGAACATCATGCGCCATCTGGAGAGAGGCGAAACCCGTATACAGGCCGCGTTGTCCGGGGCGCGGGAAGTCGGCTTCACCGTGCTGACCATCAGTGTCTCGCTGGTGGCGGTATTTATTCCGCTGTTGCTGATGGGGGGTATCGTCGGACGCTTGTTCCGTGAGTTTTCAATTTCGCTGTCCATCGCTATCGTGATCTCGATGCTGGTCTCGCTGACCGTCACCCCCATGCTGGCCAGCGTGTTGCTGCGCGCGCCAGCCGAAGGCCACAACGACAGCGAGTACCCCGACTCCTGGTTTCACCGCTTCTACGACCGGACCCTGGGTTGGGTAATCGAACACTCGTTGCTCATGGGTGTGATCACGGTCCTGGTGATTATTCTGGCTGGCGTGCTGTACGTACTGGTGCCCAAGGGCTTTTTTCCCCAGGAGGATACCGGACGTCTTCAGGGCAGCATTGTCGCGCCGCAAAGCATCTCGTACGGGGCGATGCAAAAAGCCTTTACCGAGATCAACGAAAAAGTTACCCACAACCCGAACGTCGCCACCGTGGGTGGCTTTGTCGGCGGCGGTGGCGGCGGAGGTGGGGCGATAAACAGCGCGCAACTGTTTGTCACCCTCAAGCCGCTGAGCGAGCGCAAGGACGGCGCGGATCAAGTCATCGGGCAGATTCGCCACACTCTGGGCGCCATGCCAGGCACCCGTCTGTATTTACAGTCGGCGCAAGACATCACGGTCGGTGGCCGCCAGAGCGGCGCGCAGTACCAGTACACGCTGACCGCTGACGACCAGGAAACCCTGGACCTTTGGGTGCCCAAAGTGGTGGCGGCGCTGCACACCTTGCCGCAACTGACAGACCTCAATACCGATCAGCAAGACAACAGCTTATTGGCCAACCTGAAGATAAACCGCGATGCGGCGTCTCGGCTTGGTGTGAGTATGTCTGAGGTGGACCAAACGCTTTACGACGCCTTCGGTCAACGCCAGGTGTCTACCATTTACCGCGCAGCCAATCAGTACCACGTGGTGATGGAAGTTGCGCCGCCGTACTGGGATACCCCTGATGCGCTGAAATCTATTTATGTGCCGGTTGGCACGGTCGCCGCCAGTAAAGGTAAGGGCACAAGTCCGGTGCCGGTGTTCTCAGCAACCGCTGCGCCGCAACTGGTGCCGTTGTCGGCGATAGCCACGTACAGTTCGGAGCGCACGGCGATTTCCATCAGCCATCAAGGCACGTTCCCGGCGGTAACCGCGTCGTTCAACCTCGCGCCGGGGGTCTCCATTGGTCAAGCCACGGCGCTGGTGGACAACGCCGTGGAACAGTTGCGCATGCCGGCCAGTGTTGTCGGCCAGTTTGCGGGCACCGCTCAGGTGTTTCAAAGTTCAGTGGCCAGCGAGCCGTTACTGATCGTCGCAGCACTGCTTTGTGTATACATCGTGCTGGGGATTCTCTACGAGAACGCCATGCACCCGCTGACCATTCTGTCGACCTTGCCCTCAGCCGGGGTCGGCGCGTTGATCGCTTTATTGCTGACCGGAACCGAGCTGTCGATCATTGCGCTGGTGGGGGTGATTATGTTGATCGGGATCGTCAAGAAAAACGCGATCATGATGGTCGACTTCGCGATCACCGACAGAATAGAGCACGGCAGGAGCGCCCAAGAAGCAATTCGTCGCGCCTGCCTGATTCGTTTCAGACCGATCATGATGACCACCATGGCGGCCATTCTCGGGGCATTGCCGTTGGTATTGGGCAGCGGCTATGGCTCGGAGCTGCGGCGACCATTGGGTATTTCAATTATTGGTGGGTTGCTCTTCAGCCAGGTGCTGACGTTGTACACCACTCCGGTCATTTACTTGTGGCTCGACCGGGCGTCCCAACGCTTGGGTCGAGGCACTCAGGAGGCATAAATGTTTGTCTTCAATTGTCGTTTCGCACTGCCGGTGGCCTTGGCTATTAGCCTGACGCTCGGTGGTTGCATGGTCGGACCGGATTACCAGAAGCCTACGATGGAGTTGCCGGTGTCGTTCAAGGAAGGCGCGCAATGGCAGCGCGCTGTGGCCAATCCACAAGGCGCGCTGGACAGCCAGTGGTGGCTGCATTATCAGGACCCGGTCCTCAATGATCTGATCGCGCGTTCGGCCAAGGCCAATCAGTCGATCATTGCTGCTGAGGCTGCTTACAGGCAGGCGCAGGAGCAGGTCGCATCCAGCCGCGCCGGGTTGTGGCCGACGTTGACGGCTGGTTTGTCGGGATCACGGGGCAGTTCCAGCAGTACTAGCAGTGGCTCGACTTCTACTGCATCGAGCACGGGATCAAGCAGCAGTTCTAGCGGTGTTTCGCAGAGCGTCAGCGCCTCATTGACTGCGAGCTGGGAGCCGGATTTGTGGGGTGCGGTGCGCCGTGGAATCGAGTCCAGCAGGGCCTTGGCACAATCCTCGGATGCGCTGTTGGCGGGCGCGCGGTTGTCAATCAGTGCCAGCGTCGCCAGCGATTATTTCGGCCTGCGGCAACTGGACATCGACGTCCGGCTGTTGCAGCAGCAGCAAAATATCAATCAGCGTTTGCTGGACATGATTCAGGCCGATTACGTGCAAGGCACTGCGTCCAATGATCAATTGCTGGTTGCGCAGGATCAACTGACCACGGTGGTCGCGGCCTTGCAGACTTCGCAGCGCTCGCGGGAGCAGTTCGAGCACGCACTGGCGGTATTGGTCGGTTCTGCGCCGGCTGATTTTGGAATTGCGCCGCTGGCGGACTTCAGTTTTGTGCTGCCTGAGGCGCCACTGGTTGTGCCGTCGAGTTTGTTACAGCGCCGCCCGGATATAGTGTCGGCTGAACGTACGGCGGCGTCCGCGAATGCGCGGATTGGATTGGCGGAAGCGGCGTTTTATCCCAATGTCGACTTGAGCGCCGAAGTCGGTTACCGCAGCAGTGCGTTGGGAGGATTGTTCTCAGTGCCCAACCGAATCTGGACCCTCGGCCCGGCGCTGGCCGAAACGTTGTTTGACGGGGGCGCACGGCAAGCCGCAGTGAACATTGCGCAAGCCAACTACGACCAAGTCGCGGCTAACTATAAAGGCACGGTACTCAGTGCCTTGCAGAACGTCGAAGACAACCTTTCTGCGATTAATCATCTGCAGCAGCAAGCCACGGCGTATCAGCAGATCTACCAACGCAACCAACAACTGTTCGGCAGCCAGCAAGCGCAAGAGCGGGCGGGCGTTGTCAGCCAACAGGCGGTTTTGACCCAGCAAGTGCTGCTGTTGCAAGCCGAGCAGAGTTTGCGTGATACCCAAGGGTTGCTCAGCCAAAGCGGCGTGGCGCTGGTGCAAAGCTTGGGCGGCGGATGGCAGGAGTCGGTTTCAAATCCGGGGTAATCAGATCTTCTATGTGGGACCGAATTCATTCGGGAAGCGGGCGGCGCAGTTTGTCTGATACACCGCGCTGTGGCTCTTCCCGAATGAATTCGGTCCCACAGAAATCTCGGTCTTTGCAAGGTACTGCAACGTTATTGACTTACCTCATTCGCCTTGGCCAGCATCGCCAATAGCAGCACATTTGCCCCGGCTTCCGCCCAGTGTGGGTGAATGTGTTCGGCTTCGTTGTGGCTCAGCCCGTCCACGCACGGGACGAAGATCATGGCGGTCGGCGCTACGCGGTTGAGGTAGCAGGCATCGTGCCCAGCGCCGGAAATAATAGGCCGCTGGGTGTAACCCAACTCAGTGGCGGCCTTGCTGACCTGTTCGATGCAGTCGGCATCAAACTCAATGGGTGCGTACTGGAAAATCTGTTCCACCTGATGTGCCAGACCGATCTCATCGGCGATCAATGCGACTTCTGCGCGCAGCCTCAGGTCCAGTTCAACCAGCACCGCCTCGTCCGGGTGTCGAAACTCGACGCTGAAAAATACCCGACCTGGCACCACGTTGCGTGAGTTTGGAAAGATGTTAGCCATGCCCACCGTCGCACGACCCTCGGCGCCTTGCTCCAACCCCAGCGAGTGCACCGCTTCGACAATGCGCGCAAAACCCAGCAGGGCATCCAGTCGGTGATTCATGGGGGTGGTGCCGGCATGAGCGCTACGGCCGGTCAATTCGACTTCGTACCAGCGTTGACCTTGAGCGCCGGTCACCACGCCGATCGTAACGTGCTCGGCTTCAAGAATCGGGCCTTGCTCGATATGCAGTTCAAAGGCGGCATGGATTGATTGACCGCCCATGGGCTCAGTGCCGGCATAGCCGATTTGTACTAGCGCCTGACCCAGCGTGATGCCCGCTGAGTCAGTGCGCGACAAACCGTACTCAAGGTCGAACACCCCGGCGTAGACCCCGGAAGCAATCATCGCCGGTGCAAAGCGCGAGCCTTCTTCGTTGGTCCAGTTGACCACCTCAATCGGCCGCTCGGTCTGGATATGATGATCGTTCAATGAGCGCAGTACTTCGATGCCCGCCAGCACGCCGTAGATGCCATCGAATTTGCCGCCGGTTGGCTGGGAGTCGCCATGGGAGCCAGTAATGACTGGCGCTAATGCGTCATTGCGCCCAGCACGACGGGCGAAGATATTACCCATGGCATCCACACGTACGCTGCAACCGGCTTCTGTGGCCCAGCGCACAAACAGATTGCGGCCGATGCGGTCTTCTTCGCTCAACGCCAGGCGACAAACGCCACCCTTGGGGATCGCGCCGACCTCGGCCATCTCCATCAGCGAATCCCACAGGCGAGTGCCGTTGACCCAAGGCTGATCGCTCATGCCTTGTGCTCCTGATTCTTCACTCGATAGCGGAAATCACAGTGCGAAGCTCCGCCCATAAGGGTTTGCGTGCGGACCAGTTCGACCCTCGGGTCGTAGCCGACGATGAACAGTTCGTCGCGATTGCACGACAACAGGTGTCCGATCTCACCCAAACCCATCTCGTGGTACATCTCGGCGTAGCGGCAACGTTTGACGTCATAGTCGAATTGCGTGGCGTCACTGGCGATGATTTCGACCTTCAGCGCATCATCCTTTTCCCATAGCTCTTGAAGCGCCACGAAGCCTGACAAGCTTGGGCCCTCGGGCTCCCGCGCAGCGAACTGTTGCCCGGCTTCAACTGCGGCCTGTGATACCGCTTCACCGATCACCGCAGCGGCTTTTTCCTGGCCGTAATCACGTACCAGAATCGCGTAGATAGGCTTGATTATTTCGGCTTCAATGCGCCGTCTGGCGAGAATGCCCATTTCGCCGTCGTAAATGCTCATCGTTGTGCCTCGGTCGATAAAATTCTGATAGGGCACAGTAAGTATTTATTCTGTTTTTATCAAATATCAGAAACGTCTATTCATAGCTCTCCTGTGTTCATTGTTGATATGGCCTATTTAATGAGATTAAGTTTAGGTTTAAACTCAATACATGAAAAATATAGAACAGATGGACAATGATCCGCCGTTACGTGCAGTGCGTACGTTTGAAGCATTTTCCCGCCATGGGGGAGTCAATGCTGCCGCCCGTGAACTGGATGTGTCGCCTTCTGCGGTAAGCCATCAATTAAAGTTGCTGGAGACGTTTCTCCGGCAACCGCTGACCGCCAGGCAGGGGCGAAATCTGATACTGACGGACGAAGGTCGAGAGTATTACCGTGCCATTCGCTCCGCTTTCGCGGTGCTGCGCAGTGCCACCGACCATGTTCGCGAAAAGTCGGTCATGCGCCAGGTCACTATCAGCCTGATTCCGATGTTCGGGATTAATCTATTCATTCCGCGGCTGGCGGAGTTTCTGCAAGAGAATCCAGGGCTCGACATCAATGTCACGTATGCCAACCACCGCAGTTACCCCAGTGATGCAGCGGACATCTCGATTCGCTTCGGCACCGGACACTGGCCGGGCTATTTCAGCGAGCCGTTGATATCGGGCGCTGTGGGCGCTTATTGCAGCCGGGCGTTTGCCGAGCAGCATGGGCCGATTGCGACACCGGCCGCCTTGAGCGAATTACCGTTACTGCACGACGAAGAACGCGGCACGTGGGCGCAATGGTTCGCCGCCGCCGACGTCAAACACCCGACCGCGCTGAATGGATTGCTGTTTGAAGATGGCCAATTAGCGCTTATCGCCACACTGAACAGTTTGGGCTGCTCGCTGCTACGCGAATCATTAGTGGCGGCCTATCTGGCCAGCGGGGAGTTGGTCAAATTGTTTGATTTGACCGTGGACGATGGCCGCGCGTACTACTTGTGTCGACGCACAGACAGTGAGCTTTCCCGAGAGGGGCTTAATTTGTACAGCTGGGTCAAGCGCAGTTTGGTGTAGGGGAGGGATCGCCGGTGTGAATTCTGTGGGACCGAACTTGTTCGGGAAACAGACGACGCGGAGTATCAGACAGACCGTGCCATCCGCTTCCCGAACAAGTTCGGTCCCACCGAAACTCGGCATGACACCGGATTTTGGACAATCCACAACCTGTGGGCTTGCCTGTGAATGGATCTCGGAATCAGAACATCACTTTAACCAACAAACTCGCGGTGTTCTGATTGGTGTCGAAATCCTTAGTGTTTTCGATCCCGTATTTATTGCTCCAGTAGTCGTATTCAATACCGACGTACAACTGCTTCTCGCCCATGCTCATGGCCTTGCCCAGGTCATATTTGATCTGTGGGTTGAAGTGCAGGTTGGCGTGGTAGGTGCCTCGGGCATTTTTGTCGTTGTCGACTACCCAGTCCATGTACCCGTCGATCAAGATGTCCGACCCGCGCACCGGGATGGTGTAGGACCATACTGGCGTGATCTGCCAGACGTTGTTCCCGGGGCGTGTGCCGTCAGGATGACGCTGGAAGAAGTTCAGCTGGAAGTAGTCGAAGCCGGGGATCGCCAGATCGAACCCTGGGCCAATCAAGTAGGACTCGACGTTGCCTTTACCAAACTCGTAAGTCATCGCCAGCAACACGTCTTTGATCGGGCCGAACTCGAATTTCTGCCCGGAAATCTTGCCCAGCGACAGGCGCGGCGTGAACTCGCCATACAGGCCGAAATGGCCGACTTGGCTGTCGGGTTTGCCGTTGTAAAACGTGTTGTCGACAAACAAAAAGTTGTCGCCGTACTTCCAGCCGTCAGCGTGCTCGAAGGTGAACGTCTGTTGGGTTTCAGGATTGACGGCGTAGTTCTGACCCCATAAATACGTCAGGCTGTTGCTCTGCCATTGCACAAGGTCTCCGGCCAAGGCTTGGCCCATAGCTAAGGCGCTTGCGGCCGTGATCAGACTGCTGGCAATCAGGCGAGAAAAAATACAGGACATGCGGGTGCTCCCAAGGTTTGAGTTTCTAGTTTTTTTATTGGAGGGCTGTTGTCGGTATGGCTTTTTTTGGGCGTGGCTTCGCCATGGCCGATGGACATGGAATTGTCTATCGGCCGTTGGCGGTTTTTGGGTGGTTAAAGCGTGTGGTGATCAGTGCAGATGCGCGCGCTGGTTCATGGCTTCGCGTTCAGCGCCGCCGAGCACGTTGAACAACAAGTTCAACAACACCGCGCTGAGCGTCGCGAGGGCGATGCCGCTGTGGGTGATAGGGCCCATCCATAGCGGCAGATGGGCGAAGAAATCCGGACGTACCACGGGGATCAACCCCATACCGATGCTGACGGCCACCAGTAGCTGGTTGCGCCGGTCGGCGATGTCAGCCTCCTGAAGAATCTTGATGCCTGTCGCTGCGACCATGCCGAACATGGCAATGGCTGCGCCGCCGAGCACTGCTGGCGGAATCGACGCCACCAAAAACGCTGCTTTCGGCAGTAGGCTCAAGCTGATCAGAAAACCACCTGCCATCACCGTGACGTAACGGCAACGCACCCCCGTCATCTGCACCAGGCCAATGTTCTGGGCGAACGAAGAGTGAGTAAACGTGTTGAGGAAACCGGCAAGAAACGAGGCTGCCGCATCGCACATCAAGCCGCGTCGAAGCATGCTGGGGGTAACTTCACGATCAGTGATTTTGCCTAGCGCGAGGAACATTCCGGTGGATTCGACAAATATAATCACCACCACCAGGCACATGGAAAGGATCGGCGCGAGGTGAAATTCTGGCATGCCGAAATGCAGCGGCGTAACCACCCGGACCCAGGGCGCCTGAGCCAGACCGTTGAGGTCGACCATGCCGATCAAGCCCGACAACACATAACCCAGGCCCATGCCAATCAGCACGGAAATATTGACCCAGAAGCCACGCATGAAGCGGTTGATCAACAGAATGGTCGCCAGCACCAAAGCTGCGACAGCGAGGTAGACAGGCTCGCCGAAACTGACCGCTTTACTGCCGCCGCCGGCCCAGTTCACGGCTACCGGAAACAACGACAGGCCAATAGAGGTGATGACGGTGCCGGTCACCAATGGCGGAAAGAAGCGCACGATTTTCGACATGAACGGCGCGATCAGCATCCCGAAAAAGCCGGCAGCAATGGTCGCGCCGAAAATTCCGGTCAAGCCGACGCCCGGCATTCCGGCCATTGCTACCATACTGCCCACGGCAGCAAAACTGGCGCCCATCATGATCGGCATGCGGATGCCCAATGGCCCGATGCCCAGCGATTGCACCACGGTGGCGATGCCAGCGACCAGCAGGTCGGCGTTGATCAAAAAAGCGATTTCTTCACGGGACAAGCCAGCAGCCTGGCCAATGATCAGCGGCACCGCAACGGCACCGCCGTACATTAATAGAACGTGTTGCAGGCCCACCAGAATCATTTGCAGCAGTGGCAAAGGCTGTCGTGGCGGCGCGGCGGGGATGCGCGCGTGAGTTGACTCGGACATGCAACACCTCAATTATTTTTATTTTGGGAGTGGCTGGAATCGGGGCCTAGCTAAAAGCGACAAGCGACAAGAAACCACGATCCGCACGCGCTCTTCTTGCAGCTTGAAGCTTGCAACTGTTTTAGTTCGTCCTCGCCCCCTGATCGATCCAGGCGCCGATCAGGTCGCGTTCCTGTTGGGTCATTTGCGTGATATTGCCCAGCGGCATGATTTGCGAAACCACGGCCTGGGCCTGGATGCGCGGAGCCATTTGCTGGATCTGTTGCGCGGTGTCGAACATCACCCCGGCTGGCGCTGCACTGAACAGCGGGCTGGTCGGGTTGGCTGAGTGGCACACGGCGCAGCGTTCTTTGATCACGCTGTGCACTTGGTTGAAATCCGGACCTGCTGCTTGCGTCACTTTAGGCGCGGCAGGAGCGGCCGGTTCTACTGGCGCTGCGGCTGGATCAGCTCTATGCCCACCCAACGCAGTTTCTGGCAGCGGCTGGTATTCGATTTTCGCAGGGCCCGCCACTTCAGGTGTTTTCGACACTTGCGCGGGACCCGTGACGTAAGCAAGGCAAATCATCCCCAGCGCTGCGACTGGCAGGGTCCAGGCATATTTGTGGCTGTTATGGCGGGTATTGAAATAGTGACGCACCAACACCGCAAGCACCGCGATTCCGGCCAGGATCAACCAGTTGTACTGGCTGCCATACGTGCTCGGAAAGTGGTTGCTGATCATGATGAACAGCACGGGCAGGGTGAAGTAGTTGTTGTGCCGCGAACGCAGTAAGCCTTTGGCCGGCAGGCTTGGGTCCGGCGTGCGGTTTTCGGCGATGGCCGCGACCAATGCCCGCTGTGCCGGCATGATGATGCGGAACACGTTGCCGACCATGATCGTGCCGATAATGGCGCCGACATGCAGGTACGCGCCGCGGCCGCTGAAGATTTTGCTGAAACCAAATGCAGCCGCAATCAGCGCGATGAACAGAACCAGGCCGAGCAGGGCAGGGCGTTTGCCCAATGCTGAGTCGCACAGCACGTCATAGATGAACCAACCGGCAATCAGCGAACCGATACCAATGGCCACGCCTTCCGCACCGGACAAGCCACTGCCGGGCGCCAGTAAATACAGGGTCGGGTTGGCGTAGAACACCACGCACAGCAGCGCTACCCCAGACATCCAGGTGAAATAGGCTTCCCATTTGAACCAGTGCAGGTTGTCCGGCATGGTCGGTGGCGCGAGTTTGTATTTCTCCAGGTGGTAAATACCGCCACCGTGAATCGCCCACAAGTCGCCCGACAGACCGTCACGCGGATTAACCCGGTTCAGGTTGTTTTCCAGCCAAACAAAATAGAACGAGGCGCCGATCCAGGCCACGCCCGTAATCATATGAATCCAGCGTACGCTGAGATTCAGCCATTCCATCATATGTGCTTGCATGGTGCATACCTCTGCCAACCACCACTACGGGTGTTCAGGCCTTTCTTATTGGTGGGCGAGGATCAATTTCTGATCCTCCTCGAAAAAATGCTCGTCGCAGTTATTGCCTGTTCCACTGCGATCAACCACCAGGAAGTCATCCCGCTTTTCGATCGTCAGCACCGGGTGGTGCCAAACGCCGCGATGGTAATTAATGCCCTGCCTGCCATTACTGACAAAGGCGCGGACCAACTCTGATTCAGGTGCATCGCCAAGTGGCGCGACCACGATCAGAAAGGGGTTGCCGAGCAGCGGTATGAACGCCTGACTGCCCAGCGGATGGCGCTCCAACATGCACACAGTCAACGGCATCGACAGCGCTTCGGCGCGGAAGATACTGATGATCGCTTTATCGTCTGGTGTGGCGGTTTCCACTTCTGCCAGCCGATGAAAACGCATGGTCGAACCGTTATTGATCATGAAGTGATCGCTGCCATCGGTTTCTATAACGTCACCAAATGGGGCGAAAGCTTCTTTGCTCAGGGGTTCGATCACTAATGTGCGCATGATGGTTCTCTCAAAATCACTAAATTTCTGTACCCCTGTGGGAGCGAGTTCATTCGCGAAGGTAACAACGCGGTGTATCAGAGAAACCGCGTTGCCCATTTCCCGAATGAATTCGGTCCCACAGAGTTGCGTTACTTCGCTACTTTACCCAACACGCGCAAGCGACTCACGCCGCCATCCGGAAATACGTTCAGACGAATATGGGTGATCGGGCCCAACGCTTTGATCTGCTCGGCGAAGCTGTGCTCGGCGTGCATTTCCAGTTTCTGCGCTGGCAACAGTTCACGCCAGAACAGGCTCTGGGTTTCAATCTGGCTGTCGGTGCCGCCTTTGACGAACGCGCCCTGAATTGAGCAGGTGTCCGGGTAGTTGCCCTTGAAGTGCAGTGTGTCGACCACGACGTGTTCGACCACGCCCGCATGACCCAATGCGACGATGACCCAATCGTTGCCCGGTGTACGACGACGTGCGGTTTCCCAGCCGTCGCCCATGTTCACGCCACGGCCTGGGTTGAGAATGTTGCTCATCCGGCCGAAGTGTTCATCGGAACACGCCAGTGCGCGGCCGCCGTTCAGTGCGGCCGCGAGGTCGATCTGTTCGTTGTCGCCCACGGTTGACCAATCGCGGAATGGCACGCCGTATACCCGCAAGCGCGCGACGCCGCCGTCCGGGTAGATATTGAAACGTAAATGGCTGTACGCCTGATCATTGCTGATGGCGTGGTAGTGATGGCTGTCGCCTTTGAGTTCGACGGCTGGCAGCACTTCAGTCCACTGGGTGTTTTCGTCTGGCTCGCCAGAGGTCAGGAAGCACGCTTCCAGCGAGGCGGATGGCGGATAGTTACCGGTGAAAAACGACGTGTCGATGTCCACACCTTTGATCGAGCCGGCCACGCCGAGACGAATGATCGCGGTGTCGTAACCTTCAAAGCGCTTGCGGCGGGACTCCCAGCCATCCATCCACTTGCCATTGTCGTCGAACACGCCTTCCTTCCACACCGCTGGGGTGGGCTGGAACAGGCGGTTGGCGTCGGCGAACCAGTCATCGGTGACCGAGACGATTGTGGTGCCCAAACGGGCATCGGCCAGGTTGACGAACTTCTCGAACGGTGCGGCGTAAGCTTTCATTGATCTTGTCTGCCTTTTTTAGAATTGGCGTGGGATAGGCGCGGTCAGAGGGCTTGCAATCGGAACATCGCAATCTTGTTGATCTCGGCCAGCGCGCAGGCGAACTCAGTCTCGACCGAGTTATGAATACGCGTTTCGAAGGCGGCGAGGATTTGATGCCGGTCGCTGCCTTTCACCGCCATGATGAAGGGGAACGCGAACTTGGCTTTATAAGCTTCGTTCAGCTCGGTGAAGCGTTGAAACTCTTCGGCCGAGCACTGGTGGATACCGGCGCCAGCTTGCTCATGCGTGCTGGCTTCGGTCAGTTGGCCTTGCACGGCGGCTTTGCCGGCAAGGTCCGGGTGAGCGTTGATCAGCGCCAGTTGCCGGGCATGATCAGCACTCAACAGGATATCGCTCATACGTGAATGCAGGGTTTCGATCTGGCCCAGGTCATAGGCCTGGCCCAGGTCATAGGCCGCCTCGGCGACCCACGGAGAATGCTCGTAGACATCGGCGAAGGCGGCGACAAACTCATCTCGGCTCAGGCTCGATGGTGTCAGGGTTTGGAAGCGACTCATTTCGCCACCGCTGTAGCCTGGAACGGATGTTCAGCGTGCCAATGGCGTGCGATGTCTACCCGACGACTGAACCAGACCTGCTCGTGGCTTTTGGCGTATTCAAGAAAACGCTTAAGCGCGCCCAAGCGGGCCGGGCGTCCGATCAAGCGGCAGTGCAAGCCAATCGAGAGCATTTTTGGTGCCTCGGCCCCTTCGGCGTACAGCACATCGAGAGCGTCCTTGAGGTACTGGAAAAACTGATCGCCGTTGTTGAAGCCTTGGGCTTGGGTAAAGCGCATATCATTGGTGTCGAGGGTGTACGGAATCACCAAATGCGGCTTGCCGGTGGGGTTGTTCGGTTCCCAGTAAGGCAGGTCGTCGTCGTAGGTGTCGGAGTCGTAAAGAAAGCCGCCTTCCTCCATCACCAACCGCCGGGTGTTCGGGCCAGTGCGGCCGGTGTACCAACCTAGCGGTCGCTCGCCAGTAATCTCGGTGAGGATACGGATTGCCTCAAGCATGTGCTCACGCTCTTGGGCTGGGTCCATATATTGGTAGTCGATCCAGCGATAACCGTGGCTGCAGATCTCATGACCGGCCTCAACCATGGCGCGGATCACTTCCGGATGACGCTGCGCGGCCATGGCCACGGCGAATACAGTCAGTGGGATATCGAATTGCTTGAACAGCTTGAGCACCCGCCATACACCCACACGGCTGCCGTATTCGTAGAGCGACTCCATGCTCATGTTGCGCTCGCCCTGCAACGGCTGCGCCGAGACCATTTCCGAGAGGAAAGCTTCCGACTCTTTATCGCCATGTAAAATATTGCGCTCGCCGCCTTCTTCGTAATTCAGTACGAACGACAGCGCGACGCGGGCGTTCCCCGGCCAGTGGGGATGGGGTGGGTTATTGCCGTAACCGATCAGGTCGCGTGGATAGTCAGCACTCACTGCGCTCTTCCTTCTGTGCATGTCATCAATGGCAGTGGTTGCCGGGTCAATCCAGGCTGGCGCCACCGCGATGGATCGATTGTATACAACTTTGTAGCCACTTTGTAAGCCTGTTTTTTCGTATTTTTCAGAATATTCTACCTGCAAGAAACTTGCCCGATCGATCAGGTTATATCTGCAAGATGCCTTTATCGCTTGATTACGGCCCTAAACGGAGACTTTGTTAAAATCACGGTTAGCTCATTCTTAAGCGTGGTTTTTATTGTGTACAATTTATCTGGAAAATGTCTTAATCATCCATCGCCGCACTCATCAGTGCACTGAAGTGGAGCGGCATCGACCTTTCAACATACCGCGCAAGGCAGGCAAGCAATGGGACGACTGACGACGCACGTACTGGACGCCGCACATGGCTGTCCCGGCAGCTCCATTAAAATCGAACTGTACCGGGTTGACGGTGATCGTCTGGAGCACCTCACCAGCGCCGTGACCAACAACGATGGCCGCTGCGATGCGCCACTGTTAGAGGGTGATGACTACCGCACCGGGGTCTATCAACTGCAATTCCACGCCGGCAACTATTACCGTGCCCGAGGCACGGAATTGCCCGCTCAAGCCTTTCTCGACGTAGTCGTCTTAAGGTTTGGAATTGATGCCACGCAAGATCATTACCACGTGCCGTTATTGATTTCGCCCTACAGCTATTCGACGTATCGCGGCAGCTAAACGCGGTCGGCTAACCGGTTTCATTTCCTCTTGCCCGCCCACATTGCGGGCTTTTTTTCGCCCAGCGTTTACCCGTTGGTTTGGCGCAAAACCTCAAGCGGTATCTATGTAGTCATTGCGCCCCGGGCGTTTGGGCACACTCGGAGATCAATCAACTCCGGAGTCAATCATGACTGCAACAGTGCAAACCCCCGCCGATCTTCTGACCACCCACGTCGACGAAATTTCCACCAATGATGCTTTGTTGTATCGGCGAATCGTATCGTTCGGCAGCTTGCCGCCCGCGCCTTTTACTGCGCTGAGCAGTGAGAAAGTCGCGTTGTGTGATCTGCGTATTCAGGGGTGGATTGGAGGAGAGGGCGAGCGCAGCAAACCCTTGGCTCAGTACCGAGAAAGCCATGCTGCCTTGCACGCCTCGGCGCTGGCGATGCAAAGCATTGTCACGATGTTAAGCACCGGTGACACGCAACTGATCAGTGAACAAAAGGCCAAGTTGATCGAGTATCGAGAACAGTCTCTGCTCTGCGAAGCTCAGATTCAGGCCTATGAAGGTTCCATTAACGCCGCCGACCTGACGTTGGTCCAGCAAACGTTGGCCATGCTTGATCCGTCGGAAGGCTCAATTCGTGGGGCTGAACTGTGTCTGGCAACCTCCGAATCGGTTTATGCACTGAACGGAGTGCTGCTATTCACCACGCAACAGGCACTCGATGTAGCGGATAGCGATGAATCAGTGCTGTTGTTTGTGCCGGGTAAAGGCGGCGGCTTGCAGAAGTTCTCATCTTTGCAGACGCTCAAAGACGACGTGATGTTCACCCTGCAATCGGGGCTGGACACGCCGTTCTGGCGGCATATCACAGCCTCGTCGCGGGCTCAATTGATGGCCGCGGCTATCTCTGACTCGCTGAAATTGACCACCCGTGCGACCTCCTTGCCGGCCATGACCTACAGCGTTCACGCGCAGGCTGAAGGCCTGGCCGCTG
>NZ_JAMFRV010000711.1 GCF_026224925.1 Pseudomonas sp.
CCTCGGGCGAGTCGCCAAAGCCATTTTCCAGGTCTGCGCTGACCGGCAAGTCAGTGGCTTCAACAATGCGTCGTGCATTTTCAAGCACTTCGTCACGTGATAGAGCACCTTCAGTGTCTCTTTTACCTAAGCTAAAAGCTAAGCCGGCGCTGGTTGTAGCCAACGCCTCAAACCCCAGCGCCGCGAGTATCTTGGCGCTGCCTGCATCCCAAGGGTTGGGAATGATCAACGGCCGACTGCGGCTGTGATAACTCTGGAACATGAGTGCTTTTTCAGTGATAGACATAGGTCATCCTGACTTTGCCAGTTCTGGAAATGGCCGGCTGACCGTAAAAACAGTTACATCAATTGTATGCCAGACCGCGGACGATCGCTCACGGCGACTCAGTGATAGTTTCTGGCTCAAGAGTGACCGGAAAGTTAACCGAGCGAGCAATAAAGCATTTTTCGTGAGCCGCGTGATGCAACGCTTGAGCTTTTTCGATCTCAGATCCATGGGCCAAGGTCACCTTCGGCGTCAACACAACTGAGGTAAATTGGCCCGCGCCACCGCTCTCCTCAGCCATTGTTCCGTGTGCATGATCCTCATACGCCAAGACCACAATCCCTGCCTCGGCACACAGGCCGAGGTACCACAGCTTATGGCACGCCGAGAGCGACGCAACCAGCAACTCCTCTGGATTCCAGCGTGTCGTATCTCCTCGAAAACTTGGGTCAGATGAGCCGGCGATAGGCGTTTTACCTTGAGCCTCGATAACATGCGACCGGCTATAACCGCGATAGGACGATGTTCCCGTACCTTCATTGCCGGTCCAAGTGACCTGAACGTCGTAGGTGTGAACTTTATCGGTCACTCGATTCTTCCTTGGGCTGATACTCGATTGCACATCTTCGACGAACCGATATCGCGACGCAACTCAGGCACTGTAGGAGCAACAAGTTTCGCGGTTATGTTTGAGGGGGAGATTTTTTGAGGGATAGCTAGCAACCCGGCGCACGCATCAAGCCGTGAAGAACACCGAGTCTCAAGCCAGGCTCGGATGGCACCATCGTTTCAATACCCAGCACCTTGAACACGGCCAGCATCACTGCCAGTCCACCTGGGAGCGTGGTCAACCGCTGTTGCTGTAAGCCTGCCAGTTTCAGCTGGTTAACGTGGCCCGCCTCTAACAGGCAGATAGACAGACGCAACAGGCCTGCGTAGGTAATGCCGTCTTGGCCGAAGGCGTTCAGGTCATTGGCCTTTAATATCCTTGCCAACATTCTCGCGGTACCGGATGAGCCGATGGCCTGCTGCCAACCCAGTTTGCGACAACGGTGGGCGACCTTTTCAAGCTTTTCGCTGGCGACGCGTTCAGCTTCTTGCAAAGAGCGGCTGTCGATGTAACCGCCCGCGAAGTATCCCTTGCTGAAGGTGCCGCTGCCAATGGCGATACTTTCGGTTAATAACGGTCGATCACCCAGCCCCACGATCAGTTCGGTAGAGCCGCCACCGATATCAATCACCAGCCGAACCACTTCTGCACTGGGCATCGTGTGGGCAACGCCTGCGTAAACTAACTTTGCCTCTTCACGTCCGGAGATAACATCAATGCGAAACCCCAAGCGGCGCTCGGCACCCGCCAGGAATATGTCCCCATTGTTGGCTTCGCGTACTGCGCTGGTGGCAACCGCACGCACACGGCCGGATTCGAAGTTTTTCAATTGTTTACCAAAGCGCTCCAACGCAGCCCAGCCGCGCTCCAACGCTAGGGTATCCAAAGCTTTGCCTTGTAAGCCTTCCGCAAGACGAACCGGCTCACGCAAGGTTTTAACTTCTTGAATAACGAACTGTTGATCCCGTTTGACCTGTTGCCCAATCATCATCCGAAATGCATTAGAGCCAAGATCAATGGCGGCAAACAACGAGGCGTTACCTTTCATGCCAATTTCCTTTTGAACTCAAGGGCCGAGTGCGTTTCGTCCACGAGACAATGAAAAGCAAGGGAGATGAAAGATCTTGCCACGCAGGCGTGACGTTACGATGACACTGGAAACGCTGACCGATGCCCAGGCCTTAGTGCGTTTGGGGGATGAAGTCGGCTCCTTTGGCGAGCGTGTTAGTTAATAACAAGGTGGCGTCTCTGGATGGAGTCGACGGACGTCACGCCCAACAGTGCCATGTCGCGACTCACTTCTGTTGTGATCAACTTCAATGCGTGGGCCACGCCCGCTTTACCGGCGACGGCGGCGGCATAGTTGAACGGGCGGCCTACAAAAACTGCTTTGGCACCTAGCGCCACCGCCTTCAATACGTCCGTACCCCGCCGAACTCCGCTGTCCAGCATCACAACCATATTCCCTGCGACTTCCACTATTTCAGGAAGCACACTCAAAGGTGTAACACTGCCGTCCAATTGCCTTCCTCCGTGGTTTGAGACGATCACGCCGTCAATTCCCAAGCCCTTGGCACGGACCACATCAGCCGCATTCAAGACACCTTTGATCACCATAGCGCCTTGCCAGCGCAGCCTGATCGAAGCGACATGGTCCCAGTTCAAATGACCGCGATCTGAATAGTTCCGGTCCGCACTCGAGGACAAAATCGGTGCGCCACGGGTAGCGAAGTTATTTTCGAAATGTGGCATCCCATGCTTCAACAACGTTTTGAAGAACGTGCCGAACAACCAGCGCGGATGGATGATGCCTTGATAAGCCAACGCCACGCTGGGCCTTAAGGGCGTAGAAAAACCGGCACGGACATTGTTCTCTCTGTTGCCAGCAACCGGCGTGTCAACGGTGATGACCAGCGTCTGCACTCCAGCCCTTGCCACCCGATCAATCAGTCCATCGATTTGCTCTTGGCTGCCGGGTAAATAAGCCTGAAACCAAGTCCCTGGTGCGGCTTCCATCACCTCTTCCAGACGGATCAACGACGAGCCGCTCATGATGCAGGGCACGTTGGCTTCAGCCGCCGCCTGGGCCATGACCAAGTCACTGCGATAGCCCGTGATCGCCGCGATCCCCATGGGTGCAATGCCCACGGGAGCGCTGTAGTGATGGCCGAAAAGATTCTGGCTCGTGTCGCGCTTGGACACATCGACCAGCACGTCCGGTTTAAAGCCGTACTGGGCAAAGGAACGGCTGTTGGCGGCAAAAGAATAGCCTTCTTCTACCGCTCCGGAGACGTAGGCAAACAACGGCTTGGGCAGAATCTTCCTGGCTCGCGCTTCGAAATCGTGAAGTGACAAGTAGTGGCGTAAGGGATCAAACACGACGGTGCTCCTGATGGGGCTTGTTATTCAAACGTGCTGAATACTGGCGACGGCCCTACCTCAAGGCCGAGAGCGCACTCTACGTTGGTTTGCACTTGAATTGCAGCGTTATGAATGACTCACTCACAGCATCCCCGGCGCGAACAGTGGTTTACGGCTGATGGTTTTGCCAGCGACAACAAACACACCATCGCCTGTTGATGGAGGTCAAAAGTTCCCTGGATATGTGACCTCTAGTCAATGCCAAGGCTAGCTGACCTTGGTACTCATGCATTTGCTCGGTGATTCGCACCGCACGTGGTTTCCAACGCTCCCCTACCTGGGCCAATGCCGGTGGCGGTGAATTCGCGCCACTGGGCGAAGTCACTCCACAGACAAACTTCGAAAGTGTTCCTCAAGGAACTCCACACACACTCGCAGCTTGGCGGACTGGCTTAATCTTGTGGGGTAAACAGCCCATACATTCGCGCTCTGACTGTATTGATGCAGCACTTGCACGAGGCGTCCCTGGTCAAGCATGGGTTTCACATCCCACAGGGATCGCAACAAAATTCCGCCACCGTTTAACGCCCATTGCAAGACAATCTCGCCATTGTTCGAGGACAGTGGCCCGCTGACTCGCACCGACTCCTGATGCTCTGCGTTTGCCAAGTTCCAAATCCCAAACGCGTTATTGCGCTCTTTCAATACCAAACAATCGTGCTCGGCCAATTCCGAAAGCGATTGAGGAGTACCGCGGCGCTCAAGGTATTCAGGCGTGGCACACAACACTCGACGGTTACTGACCAACTTCTTCCCTAGGTGCTGACCGGGCAAATCATCACCCACCCGAATTTCCAAATCGAATCCTTCGTTTACCACATCTACTACACGGTCGAAGACGTCAAGCCGTATGTCCAGTCTCGGGTAGAGCTGCGACAACCGGGATATCGCTGGCGCGACATGATTGCGGCCAAAACCGAAACTACAGCAGATATGCAACGTCCCTCTGGGCGTCTGTTTTGCTTCAGACATGCCACCCAAAAAGTCATCCATATTCGCCAACAACTCAGATGCCCAGACTCGGACGCGCTCTCCATCATCGGTTAATGCAATTCGCCGGGTAGTACGGTGAAGCAATCGGGTGCCTAACAGCGCTTCAAGGATAGCTATTCGCTTGCTCACATAGGCGGGCGAGTAGCCTAGTTCCTCGGCCGCAGTCGCAAATCCGCTTTTGCGAACCACCGTCAGGAATACATTCAGGTCTTCTGGCAAAGGGAATTGATCACAATTCGTGTTCATAGGGCTCATGATCCAACGGTTTATCGACATTTTGTGTGGGTATAGCATCGGACCACGAAGGGCAATCCCGCAAGGGCCAAGCCTTATTTCGAATCCTCTACAAAAATAAACACGAGGAAAAAAGATGGCCAAGTCCCTTGAGCATCCAATTAAAACCAGTGACACCCCAAACGCCGGAATTCGTGGATGCCTACGGGCGATACTTGCCTACGAGATCGGGGTTATACCCCTGCCTGTTTTTCTTGGAATTGCACTGATAGTTACGCTTTCAGCCCACTTGGGTTTAATGCCCAAGAATATGATCGGTGGGTTAGCGATCATCATGACCATGGGCGTTTTTTTCGGCCAGATAGGCCAAAAACTTCCCATCCTGAAAGAAATCGGTGGAGGAGCGATCCTTTGCTTGATGCTGCCGTCGGTACTCGTTTACTTCGGTTTTTTTGGTGCATCCACAATTGATGCGACCAAGATGCTGATGAAGGAGGCTAACTTCCTCTACTTCGTCATCGCCAGCCTAGTCGTTGGCAGTATTCTGGGCATGAGCAGGATCGTACTCGTCCAAGGAATGATGCGAATGTTCGTCCCGCTGGCTGTCGGTACGTTGGCGGCGGTAGCGAGCGGCATGATCGTTGGCAAGCTGTTCGGTTACAGTTTTTATCACACGTTCTTTTTCATCATTGTTCCGATTATCGGCGGTGGAATTGGCGAAGGAATATTGCCACTGTCGCTGGCCTATTCAGCAATTCTGGGGGGGACCCCCGACATCTATGTAGCCCAACTCGCCCCCGCAGCGGTGGTCGGTAATATCGTTGCGATCATCTGCTCTGGGTATTTGGCACGTCTTGCCCTAAAACGCCCAAGTATCAATGGCGAAGGCACCCTAATCAGAGACAAGTCCGAAAACGACATGTTTACTGCGAAAGAGGAATCCAGTCCGCTTGTAGACTTCCGACTCATGGGCGCTGGTGTACTGCTGATCTGTGCGTTTTTCGTGTTCGGGGGCTTGCTGGAAAAGGTCGTAGGCATTCCCGGCCCCGTCATGATGATTCTCGCCGCGGTCGCGTTCAAATACCTTCGCGTGCTTCCTGAAAAGCTCGAAAAAGGTGCTAACACGTTCTACAAGTTCGTCTCTGCAGCGTTCATATGGCCGGTGATGATCGGTTTGGGCATGCTGTATGTGCCGTTGGAAAGCGTGGTTAAAGTGTTTTCGATCGGCTACGTCGTGGTTTGCGCATCGGTCGTCATCTCTATGACGCTGGCAGGCTTTTTCATTGGCTACTTGATGAAGATGTTTCCAATAGAATCGGCAATCGTGACGTGCTGCCACAGCGGCCTGGGAGGCACCGGTGACGTTGCCATTCTCTCGGCTGCAAATCGTATGTCGCTGATGCCCTTCGCACAGATATCCACACGCATCGGCGGCGCCTCCACGGTTATTCTTGCAACGATCCTGCTTCGTGCTTTCGCGGCCTGAGGCTGCCACTGATCCCGTGACGGTTTAAATAAAATACCGCGCCTCCCGCAGCAGCACCTCTATTTCATCAAGCGGCAGCGGGCGGCTGAAAAGATACCCCTGCACCTGATCACACCCGTTGGCGATCAGGAATGCTAATTGCTCGTGGGTTTCCACGCCTTCGGCGATCACTTGCAGACTCAGGGTGCGCGCCAACTCAATGATCGTCCGGGCGATGGCGGCATCCTGTGGGTTGCTGGTCACTTCTCGGATAAAGGCGATGTCGATTTTCAGTTTGTCGATGGGGAACCGTCGTAAATACGCCAGGCTTGAGTACCCAGTGCCGAAGTCGTCAATGGAAATCTTAACCCCGATGGCCCGCAACTTCTGCAGGCTGGCGATGGTATGCGGGGTGTTTTCCATCAGCGAACTTTCTGTTAGCTCAACTTCGAGCCAGTAGGGCTCTATCCCACTGTTCGTGATTGCCTGTTGAACGTCGGCGATCAAATCACCCTCCAACATCTGCAAACCCGAAACGTTTACGGCGACCTGCAACGGCGCCATGCCGGAGCGCTGCCAGTGCGCAATCTGGTTGCACACGCTATCAATCACCCACTTGCCGACCTGAGTCATAAGCCCCATGTTTTCCAGAATCGGAATGAATACCGCGGGTGAGACCGCAGGATAGCCTGACCGATGCCAGCGCAACAGTGCCTCCAGCCCACATACACGGCCGTCAATCAGACTGATCTTGGGCTGATAAAACAGCTGAAAAGCCTGGGTTTGAACTGCTTCATGCAGTGCCGCTTCGATTTCAAGGCGCGCCATAGCCTCAATGTTCATCTGCGAGGTATAAAACCGAAAGGTGTCCCTGCCGACCTGTTTGGCGCGGTTCATCGCCGTGTTCGCCCGCTGGATCAAGACGTGCGCCTCTTCTCCGTCATCGGGATAGAGAGCGATGCCCATGCTGGCCGTCATCAACATGTCATGGTCTTCAAGGTGGCAGGAAGTACGCAGCGCTTCACGAATGCGCGCGACCATTTGCACGGAGTCTGTCTGCCCGTCACGAATCATCACAATCAGTGCAAATTCGTCACCGTCCATGCGCCCCAGCGTGTCATCGACGTTGAGGCAATCGGACAGACGCTGGCTGAGTTCCACCAGCATCTGATCACCGATCAGGTGACCCCAGGTTTCGTTGACGTGTTTGAAATCGTCCAGATTGACAGTCACCACAGCCAGTTGGCCGCCGCTCTGCGCCGCCTGAGTCAGGCCCATTTGCAAGGAGGTGTAAAACAAGTTGCGGTTGGGCAACCCGGTCAGCGTGTCGTAACGGGCCATCTTCAACAGGCGCAGCTCAGACTCCTTGCTGTTAGTGATGTCGCGCACGACACCGACGATGATCCACTCATCACCGGTCTTGTAAGCATGACGATGGATTTCCACTGGCACATAGCTGCCGTTCTTGCAGCGTAATCGGGTTTCGATCGGCTCGGTGGGGCCATCGCCGGCAATGATCAAGTCGTACAACACTTCCAATTGGCCAATAGAGGAATCGCCGAAGTCGGCGAGATCCACGTGAAGCAGTTCGTCGGGAGCGTAGCCCAGCACAGTGCAGGCGCTGAGGTTGAACTCGATCAAACTCATGGTACTGCGATTGATCAGGAACACCGCATCGGACGAGGCATCCATCGCCGAACGAAACCGCTCCAAATCGAGGGTGCGTTGCTGCAGTTGTTGCTCAAGCACCAGGTTGTGGCTTTTCAAGTAATCGGCAGATGCCTTAAGCCGTAGAAGGTTACGCACCCGCAACCACAGCTCGGTACTCTCCACGGGTTTGCTGAGGTACTCCTCGGCGCCCGCTTCGAGGCCCGAGATTCGCGCGCTGCGTTCTCCGAGGGCAGAGAGCATGATGATCGGGATATCGGCGGTCGCTTTGTCGGTTTTCAGCGTGCTGGCAACTTGGAAACCATCCATTCCCGGCATCATGATATCGAGCAGAATCAGATCGGGCGGTTGCTGCCCGACAACGGCGAGCGCCTCCTCGCCCGAACTGGCGGTCAGCGTCCGATAGCCCTGATGTTGTAATAAGACTTCCAGCAGTTTGCGGACCTGCGCTTCATCGTCAACGATCAATACTGATGCGGATGCTGTGGGCATAGTCAACGCTCAAGTAAGGGGCTATTGAGGCAGGTTATTTTCTAGCAACGTGTCGATCACCCTATAGAGTTCTTTATAGCGCAGGGGCTTTATGATGTAAGCATCACAACCGGCCAAGCGCGTTTTCTCCTCGTCTTCTTTCATCGCCATGGCGGTCAGGGCAATCACCGGAATAGCCGCTGTTTTCACGTCCTGTTTAAGTAGCGACGTGGCGGCCAGGCCGTCCATTCCCGGCAACTGAATATCCATCAGGATCAGTTCGGGCTGGTGCTCGCGGGCGATGGTCAAGCCAGTTTCCGCATCGGTGGCACAGAGCACGCTGTGCCCGGCGTTGATGAGCAACAAGCACGCCAAGCGCATATTGGCGGCGTTATCTTCGACGATCAGGATATTGGCCACGGCATATCCTCCGAGTCAGATCGACGAATGGGCAGCCAAACCACAAAGCGTGCGCCTAAACCTTTGAGACTGGCCACTGCAACGCTGCCGCCGTGTAATTCGGTCAATTGCTTGACCATCGCCAAGCCCAGGCCAGTGCCCTCAAATTTGCGCGCCAGGCTGCTGTCGATTTGACTGAAAGCCTTGAATAACTGGCTCATGTTGTCTTGGTCGATGCCAATGCCGGTATCGCTGACACTTAGTTCCAAAAACCGCTGGTAGTCGCTGGCCGGAACCGGAAACCCGTAGACCGGCCAGTCGCCTTCTATGCGTCCTACCTGGTCTTGGGATACCTGCCGCACAGCCATGGTTACTGACCCGCCTCGCTGACTGAACTTAACCGCGTTGGACAGCAAGTTGTAAACAATTTGCTTGGTCTTGCGCAGGTCCAGTTCAAGACTGCCGAAATCGGTTTCAGTTTCTAGTTTCAATTGAATACGCTGCAGCGCGGCCTTCTCCCGGACAATCAGCAAACTATTACTCAAGAGGCTCGCCAGTTCGACAGATTCCAGCTCCAGTTCCATCATCCCGGCTTCAACCTTGGACAGATCGAGAATGTCGTTGATCAACGAGAGCAGGTGCTGGCCACTGGTGAAGATATCGCTGATGTACTCGCGCTGAGTCTCGCTCATGTCCCCCGCCATCCCGTCCTTAAGGGCTTCGGAGAAGCCAATCACGGCATTGAGCGGGGTACGCAATTCATGGGACATGGTGGCGAGGAATTCAGACTTCATGTGGCTGGCATGTTCCAGCTCGATGTTTTTCTCTTCCAGAGTGCGCTCGAAGCGCTTGCGCTCGGTGACATCCCGGGCGGCGGCGAACACCCCTTGCAGCTTGCGGTCCCGGTCATGAAAGGTCGCGGCGTTATAGGAAACAACCGTCTCGGTGCCGTTGTAGGCCCGTACCGTCAGTTCGTAATCACTGACCTTATGTTCGCTGAGCACCCGTTTGATCGCCGCTTCGGCGCGTGCAGGGTCGGTGAAAAAGTTTTTGCACGGCGCGCCTATCAACTCGTCCCGGGTGCGCCCAGTCAACGCCATCATCTGCTGATTAACGTCGGAGATGATGCCTTGGGGGTCCGTCATCATCAGCGCATCGATATTGGATTCGATCAACGAGCGGGTATAAAACTGCTGATCCCGCAGGCGCTGATCGAGCAAGGCTTGGGTTGCTTCCTCCTGCTTGCGTGCGGTGTTGTCGGTGCCGATCAGCAAGTAACCAATGATGGTCTCGGCGCTGTCACGCAACGAAGTCACTGACACCATGGCAGACAGGCGACTGCCGTCCTTGCGGATATAGGTCAGCTCGTAAATGTCTTCGATGCCCCGGGAAGCCTTGAACACCAGCGCTTCGAAACCCGGCGTGATGGGTGTGTTCAACTCCAGGCTAAGGGCTGCTGCGCGAGTGATCAGCTCGGTAGGGTCGGAAATATCGGCCGGCGTGATCAGGTTGACCACGTCCGCGGACTGATAGCCAAGCATACGCTCAGCACCGACATTGAAGATCTGGATGACCCCTTTCTCGTCAGTCGCAATACTGGAGAAGTAGGCACTGTTAAAGATGGCATCTTGCAGCGCGCCGGTCTTGAGCAGGGTTTTTTGTCGGCGAAACTCGACGATTTTTTCGGCGCGGGACTGGGGTTCGATGGGTGGACTGTCTTCTGAATGCTTGTCCATTGTATTCCCGTTAATTCGCAGACCCGTGATAAGCGTGTCGTAACGCATCCTCACGGACAGTGATTTCAAGAGGATTAAAGTGGTTAGACCATAGCAGACTCTAGAGGATGAATATTCACGGATAGGCTAGCCGACCAACTCGATGGACTGCCGCCGTTGCGCCAGCACTCAGCATCGGGCCGAATCCGGTACCGAACGACGCAACAAGCTGCCAGCAATGCGGTTACGGTAGCAAAGTCGTAAGCTATTGCCTGCCGCAACCTTAGAGCCAACCGAAACGGTGTTGAACATGAAATCGACGATTCTATTCACGCTGATAGCCTCCGCGATTTTCAGCAACGCGAACGCGGGTGATCTCAAGGTACTGACGGCAGGCGCTTTCAAACCGATTTTGGTGGAAATGGCGCCATCGCTGAAAGCCTCAGCTGCAATCAACCTGATCATCTCCAACGGAACAGCCGGTGAGCTGGACAAACGCATTGCCTCGGGGGAGGCATTCGACGTCGCGGTCCTCACTGACACCCTGGCTTCAAAGCTCGAAGGCACCGGCAAACTGGCGCAGGGTTCCCTCAAAAATGTGGCCAAGGTCGGTATTGGCGTAGCGGTTCCGTTAGGCGCCCCAAAGCCTGATATATCAACCGTAGAGCGTTTCAAACAGACCCTGCTGTCGCAGAAAAGCGTCGCGTACATCAGCCCTTCGTCCGGGGGTTCTTCGGGAATCTACCTCGTTGGGCTGTTTAGCAGGCTTGGCATTGCCGACGACATAGCGAAGAAAGCGGTGTTGGTTGACGGTGGTTTGGTTGGCACCAAACTGGTGAATGGCGAAGCGACTATCGCGATTCATCAAATCAGCGAACTGATCGCGGTGAAAAACACCCAATACGTTGGGCCGTTGCCTGCGCAGATTCAGAGCTATACAACCTACTCGGCCGGTATCGCCAAGGACTCGGGCAGCGCCATGGATGCCGCGATCTTGTTGAAAGCGCTGGGTGATAACGAGACGTTGCAACTGCTTCGTGAGAAAGGAATGGAGTCACCCACGCCGCGCTAACCCATCCGTTTTCTTTACTGAATAAGCCTTCTGAGTTTTTCAACCAATCACAAACGCGTCAACGATGGCGCTGTAAACTGGCCGTACAAAAGGCGTTGCCTCATTGAATGGCCCCTTCACCACCTCAAGCAAGAGATCCCCATGGCAAACCACGACCTCACCTTCCTCCCCGATCCCGACCCGGAATCCATCTCCTCCGACGTCGCCGGCTTCGGCGGCCTGCTGGTTTCCACTCAAATCCCAACCCGCGCCGACGGTAGCCTGGAGTTGGGCGGCATCGTCGAGCAGAGCGAATGTACCCTGCAAGCGCTCAAGGTAGCGTTGGAGCTAGCAGGCAGTTCCATGGACCGGGTTTTACATCTGACCATCTACCTCACCGACATGGCCGACCGCGCCGCCTTCAACGAGGTTTATAAGCGTTTCTTCGCCAAGCCCTGGCCAGTTCGCGCCGCTGTTGGCGTGGCCGCGCTGGGTGTCAAAGGCATGCGCGTGGAAGTGACTGCGATGGCGGCCAAGGGCTGAGTCTGCTGGGACTCCGCGTTCAAGAAACGTAGTGCTGCAGCTCCTTTAAAAGAGCATCAAAGGTAATCTTGCAGCGCGGGCTGTGCCGTAGATCCTCGTGCATGGCCAACCACGTGTCCAGCTTGAACACGAATTCTTTGGCCAGCACACGAACCAGATTCGGGTCACGCTTGGCCAGCATGACTTGGCAAACGCCAATGCCCGCACCTGCGCGGATCATCGCAAGTTGCGCGAGATCACTGTCGGTTCGCAGCATGAAATTGTCCCGACGCCATGCTGGCAGAGGCTTGCTGGCGGCGCGCACAAATGGTGTTTCCTCATCGAAACCGATCAATGCGTGCTCAGTCAGCTCGGCCAAGGTGCGTGGGGTGCCGCGGTCTTGGAGATAGTCTTGATGCGCATACAATCCAAGCTCCACATATCCTACGTTTCGAGCAATGAGCGAATCCTGTTTGGGAGGCATCATTCGAACAGCGATATCGGCTTCTCGGACCAGCAAATCCTGTAAGCGGTTGGATAACACCAGTTCAACCTTCAACTCAGGCCATTGGCGCTGCAATCGCACAATAATGGGCGGCAGCACTTCAGCCCCCATGACTTCACTGGCCGTGATACGCACCACTCCCTTGATGCCAAGCCCCTGACTTTCGGCAGCGCGCGCCATCGCAGCGGCACTCGCCCTCATCGATTCGGCATAGGCTTTCAGGGCCAGCGCGGCCTCGGTAGGCAGCAGCCCGAGTTGTGAGCGAGTGAACAGTTTCATGCCGAGCTGTTCTTCAAGCATGGCGATGTGCCGACCTACCGTCGGTTGTGCCACCCCCATTGAACGCGCCGCGCCGGACAAAGATCCGTTTTGCAGAACACTGAGGTATGAGCGATACAGTTCCCAGCTAATGTTGTAGGTCATGCATAAATGTATAGCGGATACAGAAATTTAGGTAATTTTATTTAACCATCCTTCACCCCAGACTTTCTCCATCAACAGCGGAGTAATTCGAGATGGCGGCTAACAACACGGTATTGGTTCTGGGGGCTACTGGCGGCATCGGTGGAGAAATGGCGCGTCAACTGCTTAATGAAGGGTGGGCTGTACGGGCGCTTCGACGCGGAAAACGTCAAACAGCGGAGTTGAATAAGGGCATCACCTGGATAGAAGGAGATGCATCGAATCACGACGACGTGATGGCAGCAGCGCTAGGCTGCTCAGTTATCGTTCATGCGGTAAATCCGCCGGGATATCGACACTGGTCGACACTTGTTTTGCCAATGCTCGACAACACGATCGCGGCGGCAAAAGCGCAAGCAGCGACCATCGTGTTGCCGGGCACTGTTTACAACTTTGGCTCGAACGCCTTTCCAACTCTTCGGGAGAACTCGCCACAAGATCCCGATACCCGAAAGGGCAAAATCCGCGTTGAAATGGAGCGTCGTCTGCAATCTGCAAGCACTCAGGGAAGCCGCGTGATCATCGTACGGGCGGGTGATTTCTTTGGTCCTGCTTCGGGAAGTAGCTGGTTCGCACAGGGCTTGGTCACGCCTGGCAAAGCGGCGACAAAAGTATACCTTCCGGGCTCCCAGGGCATTGGCCATCAATGGGCTTATGTTCCCGATGTGGCACGCACAATGGTCAACTTAATAGCGCTGCGTGAAAAGCTGACGCCATTTGCGGTATTTCACATGGAGGGCCACTGGGATCACGATGGCTTGCAAATAGCGGGGGCGATCCAGCGTGTCGTCTTAGCCCACGGCGGTAAACTGCCTAAATTGCAGCCTTTCCCTTGGTGGCTGATCAAACTAACCTCACCCTTCAAGGAGACTTTTCGCGAGATGCTTGAGATGCAATATCTCTGGAAGGTTCCGGTTCGAATGAACAATACATACCTTCAAGCGACGCTCGGCCAAGAGCCGCATACTCCCCTGAATCAAGCGATTGAAGCCACACTTAAAGGACTGGGCTGCCTGCCATCGAACAGCCAACGCCTCGTTGAAGACCACACCCACTAAGCGGGTAGTAATCCAGCTACCCGATAGTTCTCAATCAACGCATCAAACAGCGCGATATCCGAGCGGCTTCTGGCCATGAGCTGAGCGCCGGCGACGGCGGCGAAGATGGCCCGGGCCCGCCCTTCGCTCTCCTCGGCACTGACCACGCTCGCTGCGGACAAGACTTTGCTCAGCCAGGCCACGTTGACGTCGGCAAAGGCCTGGACCTCGGTCTTGACTGACTCTGGCAGATCATCGTACTCGGCAGACATGAAGCTGCAGAGGCACAGGCGGTTATCTGTCTCAAGCGACCGCCGAAAGGTATCGGGATAGTGGTGCAAGCAGCGGAGCGGATCCGAGCTATCGGCCAACATAGCTTCCAGGACAGCGGCTGAGTCTTCCCAATACCGCTTGGCCACCGCAGCGCCGAGATCGGCCTTGCTCCGGAAGTGGTAGTAGATGCTCGCGCTCTTTATGCCCACGACCTCCCCGAGATCACGGAAATTCAAGCCGTTGTAGCCATGCGCCTGTGCGGCGCTTTTGGCGGCCGCCAAGATGGCTTCCCGATAGTTTGAACTCACGTCATGCCCCTCCCGACTCCAATGGCTCGGCATCTTAAGCGACAAATGTGCGTTGACGGAGAAAATTTTAACGCCTATATTTTTACCTGCCAACTGGCAGACAGGTAACTAGACAGAGGTTCACCATGAGCTCCCACATCATCGATTTTGACGTAAGCAAGCTGCCTATGATGACAATTTACGATTGGCACACCGGCCCTTATCCGGCTCGCGTCCGGATAGCGCTGGCCGAGAAAAACCTGCAATCACGCGTGCGGTTTGTATCGGTCGATCTTTGGAAAGGCGAGCACAAGACGCCCGAATTCCTCGCCAAAAACTACTCAGGCACGCTGCCGGTGCTGGAACTCGACGACGGCACCCTCCTTGCCGAGTGCACCGCCATTACTGAGTACCTTGACGCGCTTGATGGCGCTCCCACACTCACCGGCAGCACCCCGCTGGAAAAGGGTTTGATCCACATGATGAGCAAGCGCGCCGAGTTGGAGCTGCTCGACGCCATTAGTGTCTACTTCCACCACGCCACGCCGGGGCTTGGACCCGACGTCGAGCTTTATCAGAACGCCGAGTGGGGTTTTCGTCAGCGCGACAAAGCCCTAAAAGGAATGAAGTATTTCGACGCCATTCTAAAAAAACAGCCGTTTGTTGCCGGTGAGGCCTTCTCAATGGCCGACATCACGGTCATAGGCGGTTTGATCTTTGCCGGGCTCGTGGAGCTGCACGTACCTGCGCAGTACGAGGCGCTTCACGCCTGGTACGTCAGGATGCAGGATCGTTCCAGCGTCAAGAACTGCATAACGATGTCAGAACCAACCGAGGCGCCTGTTTGAAGTTGCAGTTTGCATACCGCAACCCGTCTCAAAACATAGCGGTGAATACGTCGATAGTCATGTCTACGTCGTCTCGTTAAACCGCTGTAGCGCGATACAGGATATCGTTGGCATGAAGAAACTAATGTAGTTCAAGAGTGCGCCATTTTGCCGCACTTTCTCTGCGGCCAAACGGAACTGGGCCTTGCCTTTAACTAATGCTCTTTAGCGAGGGTTGAGCCAACAGATACTTGGTGTTCCATAACACTTAACGGTGTTAGATTCCGCCGATGAAATTCGCCCAGCCTCACCGATCGTTAATTGCCAGGATGCTTGATGCTTTCATCCTGTTCAATGCGCTTACTTACCCGTGATTCGTAACCAACACAAAATCGGAGCATGGCTGAGTTTATTCGCCATGCTGATGGTCTTTGTCGGCCCGCTGATTGGTCAAGGCACAAGTTTGGCTCATGGCATGAGTCCGACGATGCCCATGGGCGAGATGGTCTGCGACGACATGCCGGGTATGAGCCCGGCGTCCGTTCGGGCGCCGTCTGGCAAGCATTATGATTGGGTGATTTGGGAGAAGTGCGGCTACTGCTCGCTTTTGTTCCAACATCCGGCGCTAACTGAATCAAACCCGGTGTTCGTCAGACTGGGTATTCCACCGACGCTGTTTCTCACTGTCCTCTTTAGTCCCGAGCAAGTAGCGCCGCCTGTATTCCCAGGGGCGCGCAGCCGAGCACCACCGATTCAACCGTTGACCGTCACTACCACTTTTTGCTGAACGCTGAATGCCGAACTGAGCATCGACGTGCACTGTGCGCGCGATGTTGGTTGGGTATTCCCGCGCTCGGCCATCACCTGACTTTCATCGGAAGATCCCATGTACTCGATCAAGAACGAGCCGCTCTTTCACCTTGCCCAGTCGCGTTTGCGTTGGCCCCCTACCCTGCTCATTGCTTTAAGCTTGGCGTTGCCAGCCATTAGCCACGCCGCGCAGCCAGAGGAAGACGATGCCGACTCGCAACCGCCACCGCTGGTGCTCTCGCCGACCGTCATTACAGCGGTACAGCAAAGCTCACCACTGACCATCGTCACCGACCCCAAAGACCCTCGCCAACCCGTTCCCGCCAGCGACGGCACCGACTATCTGAAAACCATTCCCGGGTTTTCGGCGATTCGCAGCGGCGGTTCCAACGGCGATCCGGTGTTGCGCGGGATGTTCGGTTCACGTCTGAATCTGCGCACCAACGGCGGCTTAATGCTGGGCGCCTGCCCGTTTCGGATGGATGCGCCTAGCTCGTACATCGCACCAGAAACGTTCGACAAGCTGACCGTGATCAAAGGCCCGCAAACCGTTCAATGGGGTCCGGGTGCGTCGGCAGGTACCGTGCTGTTTGAACGTGAGCCGGAACATTTCGGTGAGCTGGGCAGTCGCCTTAACGGCAGCGTGTTAGTGGGCTCTAATGGTCGTTTCGACAAAGTGCTTGATGGCGCAGTGGGTGGTCCGCAGGGCTACCTGCGAGTAGTCGGTAATCAGGCGCAGTCTGACGATTACAAGGATGGACATGGCAACACGGTGCCATCGCGTTGGGATAAGTGGAACGGCGACGTCGCGCTGGGCTGGACGCCGGATGCCGATACTATGGTCGAACTGACGGCGGGCAAAGGCAACGGTGAAGCTCGTCTTGGCGGCCGAGGTATGGACAGTTCGCAACTGGAGCGCGAAAGCCTCGGTTTAAAGTTCGAGAGGCGCAATATTGGCGGCGTACTGGATAAGCTCCAAGCGCAGGTGTACTACAACTATGCCGACCACATCATGGACAACTTCCGCCTGCGTACGCCGGATCCCAGCAGCATGATGGCGATGCCCATGGCGTCACAAGTGGATCGCCGTACCGTGGGTGGCCGTCTTGCCGCGACCTGGAAGTGGCAAGATGTAGAACTGGTGACGGGCGTTGACGCCTTGCGCAGTGAACACCGCGAACGCAATTCCACTTACAACATGATGACCAATGTCTACACCGACACGGACGCGTTTGCCTGGAGCAAGGACGCCGTCGAACACAACTATGGTGCCTTCGCCGAAATGACGTGGTACGCCGCCGAGCGCAGTCGCATCGTGTCTGGCGCTCGTCTGGATCGTGCGTCGGCCAAGGACTATCGGCAGTCCATCAATAGCATGAGCATGAGCGTGCCCAATCCGACTGCTGGAGATACTCGGGCAGACACCTTGCCAAGCGGTTTTGCCCGCTATGAATACGACCTGGCCGACTCACCGACCACGCTGTATGCCGGCATCGGCCACGTGCAACGTTTCCCCGATTACTGGGAGCTATTTTCTGCTGGAAGTGGGCCGACTGGCTCTCGCAATTCGTTCGACGGGGTTAAGCCTGAGAAGACCACCCAGCTCGACTTTGGCGCGCAATATAACGGCCAAGACCTGCAAGCCTGGGCGTCGGCCTATGTGGGGCAAGTCCGTGACTTTATCTTGTTTGACTACAGCACCGACACGATGGGGACGAGCAGCTCTCAAACCGAGAACGTCGACGCCCGAATCATGGGCGGCGAGTTGGGTTTCGCGTATCGGCTGAGCCCAAACTGGAAGACCGATGCCACGCTGGCTTACGCCTGGGGCAAGAACAGTTCCGATGGTCAGGCGTTACCACAGATGCCGCCGTTGGAGAGCAAACTTGGCCTGACGTACGAGCAAGACCTGTGGAGCGCCGGTGCGCTCTGGCGATTGGTGGCGCCGCAGAATCGTGTGGCCGAGGGAAAGGGCAACGTCGTGGGCCAGGACTTCGGCAAGAGTGCCGGTTTCGGCGTGTTCTCGGTTAATGGCAGCTACAAGCTCAGCAAGCAGCTCAAGGTCAGTGCCGGCGTCGACAACCTGTTCGACAAAAACTACGCGGAGCACCTGAACCTGGCGGGTGACGCAGGTTTTGGCCTGCCAGGAGACAAAGCGCTCAATGAGCCTGGCCGAACCCTTTGGACCAAGGTCGACTTTAGCTTCTAGGGATACGGCCCTGGACGTCTGAGCCAGGGCTACTCTCCATGTGTTGAGCACTTATCGAGATGGCTATAGTAGGAAATACACTCGACGATTTGAAGCGAATGCACGATAAAGGTCGGCATCTACTGCGAAGACCCAAAAGGTATGGATAACAGAATGGACCTAAAACAAGATCTCCAACGCATCGCGTTCCAGGAACAAACCCTGCAATTTTCCAGCTTCGACAAAGCGACCGCCTGGGAGCTGGGTACCCGTTTAAAGACCGCCTGCGAAGAGCAAGGCGCTGCAGTCACTATCGAAGTCAGGCTGCTGCGGGAAACGGTTTTTTTCTACTCAATGCCAGGCACCTGCGCCATTAATACCGACTGGGCACGACGCAAGCGCAATGTCGTCGAACTGATGGAACTCAGCTCGTATGGGGTAGGCCGGTCCTTTGAGCTTAAAGGGAACTCACTCGACAGCTTGATGGGATTACCCCTGCGTGATTACGCCGACCACGGCGGCAGCTTCCCTGTGTTTGTCAAAGGCATGGGATGTATTGGCGCAGTCACCGTTTCAGGCCTTCCCCAGCGCGAGGATCATGCGATGGTGGTCCAGGTACTGGCGCAGATGTTGGGTGCTGATCCGAGCCAGCTCGCGCTGGAGGGTTAGTGGCAAAGACTGCTTTAATCATTCAAATCGAATGATTCAGAAGGAGACGCACACATGGCCCGCCTTACTGCGAAAGACTTTGCTCCTGAACTGCTCGAACTGTACGACTACTACGCCCATGGCAAGATCAACCGGCGGGAGTTTCTTGATCGCGCGGCGGTGTTCACTCTGGGTGGTTTGACAGCAGGCGCCCTCCTCGCGTCCCTGAGCCCTGATTACGCACTTGCCGAGCAAGTGGAATTTACCGACCCAGACATCATCGCCGAGTACATTACCTATCCGTCACCCAAAGGTAACGGCCAGGTACGGGCGTATCTGGTTCGTCCGGCGAAAGCCCCCGGCAAGGTGCCGAGTGTGGTGGTGGTGCATGAAAATCGTGGGCTCAATCCTTACATTGAGGACGTCGCTCGACGGCTGGCCAAAGAAGGCTTCGTGGCACTTGCGCCCGATGGCCTGTCATCGGTTGGGGGCTACCCCGGTAACGACGACAAAGGCCGCGAACTTCAGCAGAAGGTCGACCCTGAAAAGCTCATGAATGATTTCTTCGCAGCCATTGAGTGGTTGATGAGTCATGACGCCACCACCGGAAAAGTTGGCATTACCGGGTTCTGTTACGGCGGTGGCGTTGCCAATGCAGCGGCTGTGGCTTATCCCGAGTTAGCGGCCGCAGTGCCTTTTTATGGCCGTCAGCCCAAGACCGAGGATGTTGCCAGAATCCAAGCGCCGTTGCTGCTGCACTACGGCGAGTTGGATAAAGGCATCAATGAGGGATGGCCAGCGTATGAAAAGGCGTTGAAAGCAGCAGGCAAGACCTATGAAGCGTACATCTACCCTGGCGCTAACCACGGTTTCCATAACGACTCCACGCCTCGGTATGATGAAGCCGCGGCCAAGCTTGCCTGGAGCAGGACGCTGGAATGGTTCCGTCGTTACCTGGCTTAGCGTTGTGCAGTAGGCTTTTGACCCTGAAAGCCTACTTCGCCTTACCGTCATGAGGCTTGTAGAACACGAATGTGTCGGTCTCGGCAGTCTTGATGTATTCCTTCGCCCAGCTCGGATGAACCTTCTTGTCGTGGAAATACATCGCGCCCCCGGTTCGGTCCTTGATCTGCTGGTTCAGCGCTTTTCGCGCAATCTCCTTGGCAATCGTGTACCGATCGTCCTCCTGGACTTGATCCGAACGGCCGTCGCACCACCAAGAGAACTGACAGGCCTTCTTCTCGGAGCCTTGCTTGACCACTTCACAAATCGTGCCCGGAAAGCCCTCATGACCGATACGGTTCAAGATCACATTGGCGACATCTTCCATGTCGGCAGCCGTCCCGCCCTTGGCTTCCCAATAGATGGTGCGTGACAGGCAGGTGATAGCATCGTCCACTGGCGCGACGCCAGCAGGGTCGACGGCTTGAACTTCAGACTTGGTGATGGCGGCCGCCGCTGGCAAGGGCGCAACGCTTTCTTTATCAGCGGCTTTCTGCTCAAGAACTTGCGCCTTGACCACCGCCACTTTGCTGCTCGGCTCTTGCTCAGCAGCGATCGCCTGCCCCAAAAAAACAACTGTTGCCAAGCAGATTGCTATCCAATTGAGGCGCATGGTCGACCCTGGTGAATGAAGCGGCATTGATTCTGCATCCACTCCGCGTCTGGTCAAATTTACTGCGGCTCGCCAGCAGGGTGTGAAAGAGGCATTCGCACTAACTGCTGGCGGTATAGAGTCGACACTGTAGGAGGCAAATCATTCAAACAGTCTTTGAAAGGTTGAACGTTAGATCGGCTTGACCGAGATGACCTCGAAATACCGGAACTTTTTCTTTTTAGCTTCGTTTTTCGCTTCTTGCTCAGCGACGAACGTGCTCAACGTGTTCGCATCATAAATAAACACTTCTTCCGGGCCTTCGAACTCAGTGGTCACATGCAGCGTCACCCGAAGCTTGGGCGAAAGAGGCTTTGACACGGAACGGGGTTTGGTCGCCGCTTTAGGCGCAAGCGGCTTTATGACAACCTCGGGCTCAGGTATTTGCACGGGCGGCACGGGATCTGGCTGGCTCGAAGGACCGAAGAGCGCTTCGCGCATCTCTTCTTCACTCAGTTCTGCGCTCATGGACTTCTCGTTACTCAATCAATAAAGGCGAGATCTTCACCACGTCGAGGCGATATTACAACCCCGACAACCTGAAAATATGAAGAGAACCCTATGAATTCTAGCTAATGCGTGGCAATCCTGTTGTGGCATGATCGCTCGAGTCGCCTCAACGCGAGCCCTGCTTCGCGACCGGAGACAATTGTTACCGGTGAACCTTATCGTCAGAATCCCGGTCGATAGTTGCAATTAGCTAGTTCTGCCGGTAACCGCTTAGACGGTGGTAACTTGCATGCTTCACTTTCTGGAGAACATCCCCGTGATATCGACTGTATACATAGCCAGGCTCAAAGCATGGGGCGCCCACGGGTTTACTGCGACGGGCGTGGTCACTGCCTTCTTGGCGACCATCGCGCTATTCGACGGTCAGCCCAAAGCCTGCCTACTCTGGTTGGGCGTCGCCCTGATCGTCGATGGGCTGGACGGCGCGCTGGCGCGCAAGGTCAATGTCCAGTCGGTACTGCCGAATTTCGATGGGTCTACTCTGGATCTGGTCATTGATTACCTGACCTACGTGTTTATCCCGGCGTTGTTCATGTACCGCTACGTCCCGTTGCCTGAGTACACGATGCTGCTAACCGTGTCGCTGATTCTAGTGTCATCGCTTTTTTGCTTTTGCAACGTGAACATGAAGAGCAAGGACAATTATTTTCAGGGTTTTCCTGCCGCCTGGAACATCGTCGCGCTGTGCATCTACATCATTTCTCCGCCGCCTTGGCTGACGCTGATCACGGTCATCGGGTTTGCCTTGTTGACGGTGAGCCGGATGAAGTTCCTTCATCCGTTTCGCGTCCGTCAATTTATGCCGATCAACATTGCCGTGACATCGGTTTGGCTGTTGTGCAGCCTGTCATTGGTGGTCAATCATCCGCATATAAATCCGATGGTGATGGGGTTGTGGCTGCTGATGTCTGCGTACTTTTTGGGCATCTGTGTATGGCGCACGATGGCCGAGTGGCTAGACCGCTCGCGTGAATGACCTGAGCCAACCTGTTGGTGAGGCAATTACAAATTTGTTGCGCGCTGAGGCTGTCCGTGCTGATA
>NZ_JAMFRV010000712.1 GCF_026224925.1 Pseudomonas sp.
CCGCATGTTCACCGGCTGAGTGCTTTCAACCCAGATTGCGCTGCCGCCGGCGGGACGGTTGAATCGCAAATGGGTGCCCAGATGCAGCTTAAGCAATCCAGCCAAAGCCAGCATTCGGTCCTCCAACAGTTGCCGCAAGCTAATAAGGTGTTGATCAACACGCCCCGAGCTGTAAAGCCGCGCGATAGCCTTCTGGCGAATGGGTGGCAGGCTGAAAGAGCGCACCAGGAATTGACGCTGCAACTCGACGCCCGCGTGCTTGCACAGCAAATAGCCATAGGACGCTTCCGGCCCGATCACTTTGTCAAATGCCGACATCACCATCAATCGTCGAGGGTTGATCCAGTCCCGCAACCGGTGGGCCGACGGGTCGAAGCACAGCTCGCCTTGGCTGTCGTTTTCCAGTACCCAGACACCATGCCGATTCAATAGATCGGCCAGTTGCCGACGGTTTTCCATGGGCGCCAGGCCGTTGACCGCACTGACGCGTGAAGGCAGCAACGCCAAACCAATACCCTCCTTGGTCAGTACCTCATTGAACCAGCCAAGGTCAACGCACTGGTTGGCATCGAGAGGCATCTCAATCACACGAATATCGAACGATTGCAGCACGCGCAAAATCGCCCATGAACACGGCGACTCCACCAATACCGTACCGCCACGCAAGGTCAGTGCGTTGAGGACGATCTTGAGTATTGCGTTTAAATCGGCCCCGACGTACACGTTGTCGGAGTACCAGCAGTGCGCGGCGCTGGTGGTATAGCGATCGGCCAGCGCGGTGCGCAATTCCAGCTCACCAAACGGTTGGAAAAGCGGATTGGCACGGCGGGGATACTGCCGGATCAGCTCACGTTCAACCACAAGCAGTGAACTTTCCAACGACAACAACGCCGTAGGATCGTCATGGCTGAGTACAAACATACCAGGGCGTCTGGCGTAGGAATAAAGTATGTCCAGCAGGCCTTCGCCCGTGCCAGGCAACTGGCCGTCGACGTCCGAACGCGTGAAATAACCGGATTTGGCTATTGAACGCACTCGACCTTCCTTCTCCAGCAAACAGTAAGCGTACTGCACTGTTGAGACGGAAACCTTCAAACGATTGGCCAAATGACGTAGAGAAGGCAATTTCGTTGCAGAACCGCACTGAGCATTGTCAACCAGGCGGTTCAGGTATCGATAAACCGCCTGGTACGCAAAGTCGGGCTTGTGGTCTATGGTCGGGAACACGTGGATATGGCCCATTCAGAGACCCAACACGGTTTCAGGCACGAGGGCACAGGTTTCTGCATCGCAGGTTATCACTCGGTCCTTGTCTGGATCCCCCGCCCCCACCCTTGCGAGCAGCGACGTTTTATCGCGGAAATCCACGCGTTTTTTGCCATAAAGCGATTGCAGACTGGCCTTGCTCAGACCACTAATATCGACCAACCACTGCGTGACTTGCTCGGGCACTTGCAGCCCCATCAAGGCTTTGTGCAAATCAGGTAATGCGACCAGCATTCCCGGATGGCAACGACGAAGGAATGCCTCAAGCATTCGCCCCGAATCAACGAAAGGGGCAAACAGCAAGCACACCAGCTGCGCATCACTCAAGCCGAATGCATCCATAGCGTGGGCGGTCGCCAGTGCACGCTGAGCTTCTATTTTCATGGGGCTGTCGTAAGCAGCCATCGCCTGATCAATCAGACGCTGGGGCATGTGTTTACGACGCATTAAAGCCTTTGCCAGCAACACAAATTCACCAACGCCGTCTTGATAGCTACGGCCGCGTAAATAATGGGCTTGTAGGCCGCGAACATGGGCGATCAGCAATGGAGTGGCACTGTCGGACTCACTGAAATTGAACGAAAGGTCATCAAACTGGAATTTAAGAAACTGCGTCAGTAATGGCCAATGGTCATCCGCGTGACAACTCACTAAATCAGAAATGGTGATAAACGCGGGCACGACGGCCTGGTTCGGGTAAGCCCGCAAGCGGCCAACCGGCTCGCAGCCCTCATCGTAAAGCTCGCGATAGTAAGCATGCCCTACCTGGCTAACCGTGTTGAGCACCCCATTGAAGCTCTGGTTACGCCAGTCTGAAGGCGGCAATTGCAGCCCCTGGGCCAAGCGCATGGCCCATGCCACGTAGCGTTTCTGCTGCTTGGTTGAATCGCCATTGGCAAGCGCATCAATGCCGGTGCCCCAACAGGCTGCCCGACCGAAAAAGTCAGCCAAACCCAGGTAAGTACTGTTGCAGAAGGTCGACCGAGCTTCTCCCCCGGTCAGGTGGCCGGTCAGCAACATGTCCGAACGACTGCGCTCGCGACCTGCCGTTGAAAAGGGCGAGTCAACGCGGAAAGGACGAACCTGATGCTGATCGACCATCAACACTTCGGTGCGAGGGTCGTCGTACAGGAACAGTGCCGAATAGCACCGGTGGATGTTGTCCATGACCGCCGAGGTCATCCCCGGGTGACGTAACGTGGCGATACGCAAATTGAACGTCGCTGGCGACCGGTTAGCGATACTGAGTTGCGCGGCGCGCAAAAAAGCCACGGCATATGCGCTGTCTTTGCCGCCGCTAAAAGCGACCATCACTTTATAGCTACTGATACGCTCAATGCCACCTGCCGCCACGATCAAACGCTGGATCAGCAATTGCAGCGCAGTCCGTTCGGCGCGGTTAAAATAGCCTGTCAAACGCTGCAGCACTTGTTGATAGACATAGTTCATTGCCTGCTCATGAATGGAACTCATAGTTCGGCACCGGCGAGGAAAAAGACCGTTACGGCTGAACAAACAGAGAGCAATTGATCACTGAGCGACGCATTAGAAAAGTATTTTTGCTGGAGCATGACTCATTCCCTGAGCAATAATTACCGACGCATTATCAGGATCACGGAAATTTTTACAAGGCACAGAAAACAACAAAAAACAGTTCAGAAACAGTATTAAACACGACACTAATACAACGTGTTTATTATATAAACCACGCGCGTTTATTCAAAAAAACACCCGTCAAGCGCACGCCAAAAAAAGCTAAAACCCCAATATCCACTGGGCCACCACCCACCCGATAGCGTTTCGCCCTTCCCGTTAGCGCCTACTAGCGCGAGCACATCCATCGAGCATTCAGCGTGCTCAGCCGCCGACAACTCTTCGACAGACAAACACTTTGTCTACTGAATCAACCTGTGTGGTTACCGCTATTAAAATTCACACAACAAAAAAGCCCTCTTGAATGAACCGGAGGGCTTTATGGGGGGTGCGTTACGGTGCTAACTGTTTGAACGGTGCCGTGACAAGGGCGCCGCCCCTACAATGCTCAGTGATAATTACGCAGGTTCAACCACCAACACTGCGCGCCCGTCGACTGGGCATTGGTCCATGTAGCGGTGAGCGGCTACAACGTCGTCAAAAGCAAAATTACGGGTAACCTGCGGGAGTAAAACCCGATCAGCAGTAAGCTGATTTATTTCACGCAAAGCACGCTGCAATGCTGCTTCGTCTTGAGTGATGCCAATTTCAGGCCTGCCGGTAAAGTTACCCAGGCAATGCACGAAGAACTGAATGTTTTTCTGGAACGCAGCGCACGCTGGGAACGGCGTTTGATTACCGCCCTGCAAGCCATAGAGAACCAGACTGCCGCGTGGGGCCAGGACATCGCCCATCATCGACATCTGTGGGCCGCCCAAACCATCGAATACAGCATCAACACCACGGTTGTCGGTGTATTTGTTGATGGCGATCAACAAGTCCTGCTCTTCAGTAACGATAACCTTATCGGCACCAAGCGCCCGCAACACCTCACGTTGTTCCGAGGTTTTCGCCGCTGCAATGACCTTCACGCCCAATGCCTTGCCCAACTGAACAAATGCAGGGCCTGCGCAGTGAGCAGCGTCAGTCACCAGTACGGTTTGGCCCGGCTTTACACGCGCCAAATCAACGTAAGCAAAATAGGCAACCAACAGCGGCGTGTAATGAACGCTCGCTTGAATCGGTGTTAGCAAATCCGGGTACCGGGTGACAGCCGTGCGCGGTAATACGATCAGTTCACCGTACACAGGGTGCTCGTTGGCAGTGGCCGCAGGAAAGCTGGCCACCCTGTCGCCAATTGCCAAGTCAGTCACACCTTCACCTAAGGCTGAGATGACTCCGGCCATCTCATGGCCAAGTCCGGCCGGTAAACGAGCCTGAGAAGGTGCCAGGTTCTGCCGCCAGAGAACGTCATACCAGCTGATGCCGATCGCCTCGACGCGCACTTGCACCTCACCGGGTGCCGGTAACGCAGCAATAGACTCCTCAACCTTGAGGACCTCGGCTGGACCAAACTGATGAAAACGGATCGTGCGGGACATTTCGAACCTCGCCTAATGAACCTTAATGCCGTGACTCTATCCGCGGTTCCCCGGGAACACTATCAGTGGCTATTAATAGTCGACATGTCTGTCATTGATTCTGCAGCTTCTATAGGCCGGGAATACCCTCAGCAAATAACCGCCGGGATCCTGCCAAATCAGGGTCGCATTGAATAGCAAGTCGGCTTGATAATGCAACCCACCTGTACGATTGGGCGCTTTAGCAGCATTAGTGTTTGACGCAGAGACGACGAGTGACGCACCCGAAATACGCCCAGCGGTCATTTTTCTGCTCGGCACTATCATTGATGTTGATGATAAATCCACTAACGTTAAATTTATCGATGTCGAACCCACAGAATCCTCGTATTATTCATGTCGGCGATTTTCTCCCGGGCCGCAGTGCCTGAGCAAAAAGATCGCAAGCCCCGTGCTGGCATGGACCATCGCATCGACAAACGGCCCGAGATCATCTGTTTATGAATCGTAACGACCTGCGTCGCGTCGACCTCAACCTGCTAATTGTTTTCGAAACCTTGATGCATGAGCGAAGCGTTACTCGTGCGGCAGAAAAGCTTTTTCTCGGCCAGCCGGCCATCAGCGCAGCGCTTTCGCGATTGCGCGGTTTGTTCGATGATCCACTGTTTGTTCGTACCGGCCGCAGCATGGAGCCCACGGCCCGCGCCGTAGAAATCTTCGCGCTGCTGTCCCCTGCACTCGACTCCATTTCCACGGCCATTAGCCGCGCATCAGAATTCGACCCTGCGACCAGTACTACAGTATTCCGTATCGGGCTCTCCGATGATGCAGAGTTCGCGTTGTTGCCCTCGTTGCTCAAACGCCTGCGCTCTGAGGCGCCGGGTATCGTACTGGTGGTGCGCCGCGTCAATTACATCTTGATGCCGGCCCTGCTGGCGTCTGGCGAAATTTCTATCGGCGTCAGCTACACCACAGACCTGCCTGCCAACGCCAAGCGCAAAGTCCTGCGCCGCAGCAAAGCTAAATTGCTGCGCGCTGACACCGTGCCTGGCCCGCTGAGCCTGGACGACTTCTGTGCTCGCCCTCACGCGCTGGTTTCGTTCGCGGGCGACCTGGGTGGGTTTATCGACGAATACCTGGAACAAGTGGGCCGCAAGCGCCACGTTGTTCTCGCCGTCCCCCAGTTCAACGGACTGGCGACATTGATCGCAGGCACTGATATCGTCGCAACGGTGCCTGATTACGCTGCTGAAGTGCTGACGGCTGCAGGTGGCGTACGCTCCGAAGATGTACCCATCGAAACCCGAACATTCGAGCTGCACATGGCCTGGCGTGGCTCCCAAGACAACGATCCCGGTGAGCGCTGGCTGCGCTCTCGTATTCAGATGTTCTTTGGTGACCCGGACAGCTTGAGCTAGAGCCTTGGCGAATACCTCATATCATTCTCACTGATATTAACCTTCGGTTCATTCGATTCGTGCAATACAAGCTGTCAGAACAGAATCCGCCAACTCAACGAATATTGGCGGATTATTCCCATGGCACAGTCATTCAACCACTTGCGCTACCCCCTTGCTGCACTGGCACTGGTCGTGATCAGTGCTTGTGGCCAGCACGGTCCCGCAGCGGCGGCAGCTCCCGCCGCCGCGAAAGTGACCGTTGCCAAGGTACTCGAACAACCCGTCAACGAATGGGACGAGTTCACTGGCCGCCTGGAAGCACCGGAAACCGTAGAGATTCGCCCTCGGGTTTCCGGCCAGATCGATTCGGTCGCCTTCACTGACGGCGCTCTGGTCAAAAAAGGCGATTTGCTATTCCAGATCGACCCGCGCCCTTTCCTCTCCGAAGTTCATCGCCTTGAAGCTCAACTGCAACAATCCCGCGCCGCCTTGACCCGCACCGGTAACGAAGCGCAACGCGGCCAGCGCCTGCTGAGCAGCAACGCCATCTCTGCCGAACTCGCTGATACCCGCACCACCTCTGCCCAAGAAGCCAAAGCCGGTGTCGATGCCATCCAGGCTCAACTGGACCTGGCGCGTCTGAACCTGAGTTTCACCCGTGTAACGTCACCGATCAGTGGCCGTGTCAGCCGTGCAGAAATCACCGCCGGCAACATCGTTACCGCTGATGTGACTGCGCTGACCAGCGTAGTGTCCACCGACAAGGTCTACGCCTACTTCGACGCCGATGAGCGTGTGTTCCTGAAATACAACGAGTTGGCGCGTACAGGCAAGCGTGGTCAGACCACCCCCGTGTTCATGGGCCTGTCCAACGAAGAAGGCAACATCCACCAGGGCCAGATGAACTTCGTCGACAACCAGGTTAACCCCAAAACCGGCACCATCCGCGGCCGCGCAGTATTTGATAACACCGACGGTGAATACACCCCTGGTCTTTACGCTCGTTTGAAACTGGTTGGCAGCGGTACCTACTCCGCCGTGCTGATCAACGACGAAGCAGTCGGTACCGACTTGGGTAAGAAGTTCGTATTGGTAATCGATAAAGACAACAAGGCGGCGTACCGCAGCGTCGAGCTGGGTCCGAAACTGGAAGGTCTGCGTATCGTTCGTAGCGGCTTGACCAAAGACGAAACCATCGTGGTCAAGGGCTTGCAACGGGTTCGTCCTGGCTCCCCGGTAGATCCGGAGGTTGCTCAAATGGCCAGCCCTGAAACCGTCGCCGCCCTTGCAAAACAGCGCGAGGCTTTTGAAGCCAGCAATGCTCAGCCAGCAACGGCTCCCAAACTGGCAAGCAACACTGCCCCACGCGGTTAAGGGATAACTCATGAATTTCTCTCAATTCTTTATATCGCGGCCGATCTTCGCAGCGGTTCTATCGCTGATGATCCTGATCGCTGGCGCGATCTCACTGTTCCAGCTACCGATCAGTGAATACCCTGAAGTCGTACCGCCAACCGTGGTCGTGCGTGCCAACTTCCCGGGTGCCAACCCTAAAGTGATCGGCGAAACCGTGGCAGCACCGCTGGAGCAAGCCATTACCGGCGTTGAGAACATGCTGTACATGTCCTCGCAATCCACCGCTGACGGCAAGATCACCCTGACCATCACCTTCGCACTGGGCACGGACCTGGACAACGCTCAGGTGCAAGTTCAGAACCGCGTGACCCGGACCGAGCCGAAGCTTCCTGAGGAAGTGACGCGCATCGGTATCACCGTGGACAAGGCGTCGCCTGACTTGACGATGGTGGTCCACTTGACCTCCCCGGATAAACGCTACGACATGCTGTACCTGTCGAACTACGCCATCCTCAATATCAAGGATGAACTGGCTCGCCTGGGTGGCGTCGGTGACGTACAGCTGTTCGGCATGGGCGACTACTCGCTACGTGTCTGGCTTGATCCAAACAAAACTGCTTCACGTAACTTGACCGCTACCGATGTAGTGAACGCAATTCGTGAGCAAAACCGTCAAGTGGCCGCTGGTTCGTTGGGTTCACCGCCCGCGCCAAATGCCACCAGCTTCCAAATGTCGGTTAACACTCAGGGCCGCTTGGTTACCGAGGATGAGTTCGAGAACATCGTCATTCGCGCTGGCGCCGATGGTGAAATCACTCGCCTTAAAGACATCGCTCGGATTGAACTCGGCTCTAGCCAATACGCACTGCGCTCTTTGCTGAATAACCAGCCGGCTGTAGCCATCCCGATCTTCCAGCGCCCCGGCTCCAACGCCATCGAAATCTCTAACGAAGTTCGCGCCAAAATGGCCGAACTGAAGCAGAGTTTCCCTGAAGGCATGGATTTCTCGATCGTTTATGACCCCACTATTTTCGTGCGCGGCTCCATTGAGGCAGTGGTTCACACCCTGTTCGAAGCACTGATTCTGGTGGTACTGGTCGTCATCCTGTTCCTGCAAACCTGGCGC
>NZ_JAMFRV010000069.1 GCF_026224925.1 Pseudomonas sp.
CGGTTTGGGAACATTCAAAACACAGTTGGGTGCAAGTCTCAGCAAACCAGCATTTCCCAAAGGGTCGAGAATAAAGGGCACTGACAGCCACCGGCCAGCAGCGGTCTCTTCACGCGAGGGAGAAACGGTGATGACAACTGATGCCGGACGAGAAGAAATCAGTAAAGAGGAATTGTTTTATCTCAATTTCGATTGGTTTATTGGGCATGTTCGTTCGCTTGCGCTGAATGCGGAGGAGTGCTGCTTGAGTCAAGGCGATTTTAACGTCGCATATGAGCTATTCTACTTTTTGTCCGAGCACACCCAGCTCGTTGATGACCCCCTTGCTATCTTGATGCAATATCAGAAGGATGAGGTTTCCTCATTTATTCAAGGTGTGAAAAGGATTCCGGAGAATGCCCGCTGTTGGACGACTATCAAAGCGGAATCAATTAAAAACATGCGCTGTTCGGCTTGGGACGATGCTCGACAACATGCCCAAAAGCTCCTCGAAGTTCTTGCGCCAATTGAGGCGCTTAGAGATGACTACTATGCCAGGGAGCTACGTAGAGGCCAACTGTGAAGGACTGCTGCGGCTCGGCTCCATCCCGAGGTGACAATTCGTGAGTTTTGCAGATGAGCAAGCTGCTATTCTGAGGCTATCGGCCGCGTTCGGCCAAAACCAGCCGGTCGACAGGGCAAGAAATTTCCGTTTTTAGATTAATTTTTAGGACAACCGATGGCAGGAAAAATACCGAAGCGTTCCGCTCGTCCTGGATTAGATGAGTATGGACGGACTCCACTTCACTATGCGGCATCTCATGCCATGGATAAAGAGGTTGCTGCGCTCATCGGTCAGGGACAAAATCCGAATGCAAAAGATGATAACGGGTGGACTCCACTTCATTTTGCTGCACAATCTAATTCAGCTGGCTGCGTAAAAATGCTACTTGAGGCGGGAGCAGACGCCTCGTTTGTGGACTCGCACGGGAACTCCCCTTTGCTGCGTGCGGTATTTTCTTCGAAGGGCGACGGGGCAGTTATTCGGGAGCTGCGAGCCGCCGGTGCCGACCCAATGCAGAAAAATTTGAGCGGCGTATCATCCATTTCGCTGGCGGCCACGATTGCCAACTATCCGGTGGCCCAATTTTTCGCTGACGTGCCCCTGCCTGGGGACAAATGAGAACGGTTTCGGCCATTAACAGACGTTCAGCAGTGCAAAAAATCTTAAATTTTTCTACTTTTTTTACGTATGAAAGAAACTGTACAAATATATATTGTCACCGGTTCAACTGGGGCAGGAAAAACTAGCTATTCTCGTCAGCTGTGTGAAGGAACCGGCGCAGTACGTTTCTCTATTGATGAGTGGATGGATAAATTGTTCTGGATGGACAGTCCTCGACCGATTCAATATGAATGGGCTCTAGAAAGAATTGGTCGTTGCGAGGAAATGATTTTCGGAATGGTACTCGATTTGGCTAGGGTGGGAATCTCGTCTGTCCTTGACCTTGGTTTCACAAAGGCGGAGCACAGAGCGAAGTTTTTCAATTTGGTCAAGGTAGCATCACTACCTTATCAACTGCATTGGGTTGATGTGGCTCCCGATATACGTTGGCAACGCGTCATTAGACGGAACCAACAGCGTGGGAAAACCTTCGTTATGGAAGTAAATCGCGAAATGTTCGACTTCATGGATAGCATCTGGGAGCCTCCCTCATGCGCTGAACTTGAAGAGGCTAACGGTGTGCACTTCAAGCAGCAATGAATTCAATGAGACCGTTCTCGCCCAAGAGCTGTCGTTGAGTTGTCACTGAAATAGTTTAAAGGAGTGGGCGTGAGCAATTCAAAAGTTTACGCTGTAGTCCTATTCGAGGCTGCTGCCGAAGGGCTTGGAAGCCTCGTTGCACTATGGCTTAAACGCAATGATATGGGGAGCTATCTTTACGCGAAAAGGATAGAACCCAATGAGCCGTGTTTTCATATGGTGCTCCAAAAAACGACCCCAGATGGCGCTGCTCTTGAAATGGAATGCCAAATTCCTCACGGATTCATTAAAGCCGTCTTCCACGCTGCTGATAGGAATTCCCTGGGGTTATTACCGTGAATTCAATATTGGCTGAACGTCCAAAACTAGTCATTTCTGCAATGGAGATTATGAATGAGCATGATGATGCTGTTGCCGCCAAGTGACCCTGTTATCCTGGCGGAAGTGGGTAAAATTTCATTGATGCATGGTCATTTAGACTATATGCTAAAAATGCTGATTGTCACGTTCACGGGTGCAAGCCATCAAGAAGTTCTCGATGCCACAAAATATGAAGGCTCTAGAAGTCTACGTGAACGAATTAAAAAAATTGCCAAATCTAAATTGGGTGATGGAAAAGTATTAATACAGTTGCAGGCACTGCTAGAACGGTGCGCTCGTTCTTCAGATAAACGCAATGATTTGGTGCATAGTTTATGGGCGTATGAACTTGATGGCCAACATCACGTCCAAGCGGCCGACCATACCTGGAAACCGGGTCCAACAATTGATGATTTGAAAGAAGTCTGCGCAGAACTAGAGGGGCTCATTCAGGAAATAATTTTCGCTCGTGCCGAAGGACTTTTTTCTGAAGCAGTTTTAAAGAAGGATGTACTATTAAAGGTCTGAATACGGCCAAGAGACGCCCTTCGCAATTTAGCAGGTTTCGCAATTGCAATATCTAAACAAGAATCGTCATGGAATGCCGAAATGGAAAGTGAAAGCAAACAGCAAGACAATCCTATAATTCGAGTCTTGCGTCGGCATCTTGAATTTGACGTGTGGAATAACTGGGAAAGTATTACCCATAAAAAAATTGGGGATAATTTACGATGCTATCCAATTATCGTTCTTTTTGCGGTTGCAATTCCATATTTGTGGGGGTTTCCAGGAAAATCCCCATGGGTAACAAAGTTCGCAGCAATTACTTGGTCAGCTTGGCTAGGATGGTATGTGGTTTTGACTCTTATCCAAACCTATAGCCTTTTTTCAGCAGTAATCCCAGAAATATTCGGGAAAAGCGTTCGAAAAAACCCCACCTTAATGAGTGCAATTTTAAGATTGCTGATAACTTTATCCATAAGCGTGGCATCTGGTTTTTTCATGATAGGCGCGGGGTTCATTGCTTGGTTAATATATTCGCGTGCTCCTCATTAGATTAGCCGGAACGAGGTTATTTAAATCAGCTCAAGGAATTTTCGGGGTAGTGGCTGTACTTGAAAATTTATTTGCGACCGGCGGCTTAGGGGCGTAAGTCGCCGGTCGGAGTACGCCTCGCATCATTTAGGTGGCGGTTTGGCATGCGAATCACTGGCGGGTCTGCGACGCTAAACGGTGGTGGGTGTCTGATGCTAAATGGTGGCGGGTTTGATGCTAATGCTCACCCGGCAGCGGCATCGCTGAAATTTACAGTAGCATTTCTATAGACCTCCTCCCGAGCTTTTAACTCGTCGAAGGTCATACGAAAACCGCCTGTGAGCTGCTCCTGCCATTCCGCGGCAGTCGCACCAAGAATGTTAGTTTCGCCAGTCAAAATCTGCGGCGAACCAAACCGATTTGTTACCATTTGCGCGGCTTTCATCACAGCTCCCTGAAGAAAAGCATGTCAATAGCTCGTTGCGCTCGACTAAGCAACTAACAGAGCATTTTACAATAACCGTCAAAATTGCTTAGTCCTGCAAGCCAGGTGATACTTTTGAGGCGATATGGTCATTCCTCGACGTTGCTTCAAGGTCAGTGACATCATGTTGTCGGTCACCACAATGTATTAAAAATCCAATGTTGGATGGCCGATTTAACAACTATTATGTCCTTGATCTCATAAATGAATGTCGAAAGCGGCTGAAAATTTTATCTACAAAGATCCCATTGCATTGGTGAATCCCAAATAATCGATGGAACAAATCCGCCAGGGCGAATAGTCGGATCGCCCTTCATATGAGCGTCCGCGATACGAATTTGTACTTTGTCATCGGTAATCCGCTCGACATAGCCGACGTATATCATTCCGTGCCCGAACTCTTGGCACACTTGGGCGCCCATCTTCCTGATCGATATCTGGTCTCTGCGCCGTTGCTCCGTGATAGCAAAAGCTGCGTTAGCCGCATTCGTTTGTGCTGTAAGCTGAAGGTTCGAAAACTCCTGATCAGATACAAATTCACGATCGGCTATCGGGTGCAGGTAACCCATTGACGATTTCTGAAGGCGGTCAAGTACTTCAACATTGTGCCCAGGCCCTCTAAGTACATAAGCTAGACCAGGCTTCGCATCAAAAACGTAAACGTCGGGTCCGCAACTTCTAGTATCACTGGCGTGGCAGGTATAGACCTGGATAGAGTGCTTTCCTGGTAGTACATTTACCCCGCGCCGCGTGTTAACGCCTGGCAAAATTCCTGGTCCTTCGGCCGTCCAGAGCAACTGCGACCTTTTGAGGCCGCTGTCGACCTCCGTGACGGCTGAGCCGTTGCCATAAATATCTTCGGGAACGAGCAGCGCAAAATTGTGTAATTGATCGCTGGGTATCGAAGGGGTCGCGCACCCAGACAGAGCGACCGGGACGACGATCATCAGACACAGTAGACCAATGGCGGGAAAACGCATCAATATTCTCCAATTTAGGGAATGGGCAAATCATGGGATAGATAACATGCCTAATCAGCAACTATTCAACTCTATGGATGCCATTTCGACTAGATGCCTGGCATTTTCTTCGGCATCGACCAAGCGCGGCACACTCTCCCGCGTCTTGGTGCCAGACCGCTGTTTTAGCCTCGAATCGACGTGGGCTGCTCGAGAATGCGAATCGATGATTCTTCTATGGCGACGACGCCGTCAGAATCCCTTATGGCGATGAACTCATAGATCGCATCGTCAATCAGGCTAGCGTCTTCGCACTCGAGATATTTTCGGAACCTTTCGCCGAGTTCCGGTTCGTCCGCAAAAAATTTTCTTATTTTTTTACAAACCGTTTCGGGCGCTGGAGTGCGATCCCCATCCATAAAGCGATCCTTGTCCTCGCATGTGGCATAAATTAATTTGCCTAAAAACGACTCAAAGCTACGAAGATCCTGGACGTGTTCTCGGAAGACGAAATCCTTGGAATAAATTTGTTGCATATAGTGCCCTATCGCCTCTTCAGGTGATCCTGCATTCACATAGGCGGGCTCCCACTCGGTTATCGAGTCGTCGTGAGCAACCAAATAGCGTTTCAACATAAGCCCTCAATTTACAAAATAACAATTTTCTATCTTAGAGATGTGTCGCAGCGGTAAGCATGCGCTCTCCAAGGTTTCTGAAAGGAAAGTGCAATTGTGACTTAAAAGCGGCTGACTTAAAAGCATCATTTTGTGAGACTGAAGACGATGCCTATCTCGTCTTCCACATTAGCCAACGCCTTACCGTCCGCACGAGCCGTCTTGGCTGCGAACGTGCTGAGGCTTCGCAACGAGAAAAACTGGTCGCAAGAGATGCTTGGATTTGAGACCGGATTACATCGGACTTTCATTGCTCATGTTGAACGGCAAGCAAGAAATATCTCGATAGATAACATGGAAAAAATTGCAAAAGCTCTTGGCGTTGCAACATTCCGGCTCCTGGAGCCACAACAGTAGAGCCTAGCTATAGCGACCTGCGTTTGAAAACTCGCCGACCTGCATTCAGTGGCTTTTTCGACTGCGAATAACTGCGTCTGTCACCCTTCAAATCAGCATTTGCCGCGAAAGAACCTGCATTGATCGGGGCGGACCTACATTCCATCGGCGCGAACCAGCGTTAGCTCTAACTGACCAAGTGCCAAGGACTCATTGAGAGCCGCCGTTTCCCGAATAAAGTTTGCGGACTGCGTTTGTAGACTCCGAGAGCGGGGCATCGTGGCCAAAGATCCCTTACGCCAGCATCGGTTCAGAAATCCCTCGTTTGTTGGACTGCCTTAAACTTATCCCAACAATGGTATATAAACACCTAAACACGCAAACATTGAACTGGACGGAAATGAAGATAAAAACAATCTTGCTTTTAAGCTTCTTTTTTTTAGGGAATGCGCTGGCTCAATCATATGACCCCAACGCAGGTCAAAGCTTCGATGCATATGGACGACCGCTTGCGTCTGTTGAGCAGTTATGTCGTGAAGGACAGATGGCTGGCGGCCCAATCACAGAAAAATGTGCCATGTACGGGTACTATTTCAATAAGCATGGTGAGCAACTGGTGAGTTACGATTTTACAAAGTGGGGCTATAACAGGCTGGATAGGACGGTCACCAAGGAAATGGCCGTCAAACTTGATACTGACCCGAAATTTCGTGCCGAATACGTTAAATTGCACAACATTCAGCCTTCCGTAAAGGCTAATCTGAAATCAGATAATGACGTAATCGGTATGCGCGAAGGCAAGCAGTTTCAGCTAAATCCGAAGTACCACTACATCATGCGGTGCCAACAGTATTTGGACGCGACGGCTCAAAAGAACGCCGCAAACGAAATAACGCTGGCCAAGACCGGGCAATCGACGCTCGTGAACCATGGCACTTGTAGTATTTGGGATGGTGGACAAACCAATTTTTCAATGACAGTCATCGGCCAATCCGGCTTGATGATTCAAGCAACGCTGAACTTTGCGGACAATGCGGCAGTGCACCCTATCGGCTACTTCTTCACAAGCGACCTAGTACCCGTTAGCGAAGAGTCAACGCGCTAGACGAGAGAGCGTTGGCCTGATATCTCATCACACGATGCGCCTGACGCCATTTGCCGAGCCAGATTCGAGATGATCATTTTTTGGTGAAGCTGGACGAGATATGTCGCGCCAGCCGCTATCCCAAGGCGGTGCTGCAACACACCAAGTCGGCGCGATGGTCAATAATCTTCAGCGCGCAATCGTGCTGGATCGCCTTACGTCTGATGGGGAGGCCGACGATCCCAACGACACATTCCTGCTGGGCCTGTCGATCGCCGGCGACGCGGACTATCTGGTAGCAAATGGTTTAGGTCCATCGTTCCACCTTTGACATTAAAAAACAGTCTTGCGGTCAATCCGCATCGCCGTCTATACTGTTTATTCGTACAGTACTTTTGTTACCCCGGATACAGACATGCTCGCCCCTCCTCTCGCAATTACCGCTGCCGCAGAACAGGCAGGCCAGCTTGCCATGCGCGATGTATGGAGGGCTAGCGAGCTCGCGGTCTCTCGATCAACGACCTGTCCGACCGGCCATCCTGCACTTGATGCAGAACTGCCAAACCAGGGATGGCCACGGTCGACGCTGGTCGAACTCTTAGTCCAGCAAAACGGTATTGGAGAAATGCAACTCTTAAAACCTGTTTTGGTCTCCTTATCAGCGCACCAGCGTATAGCGTTTATTCAACCGCCTTATCTGCCACATCTGATGACTTGCCAAGCATGGCAAATGAACGACCGTAATCTGCTTTGGCTTCGGCCTCAAAGCTCAGCCGATGCGCTGTGGTGTGCTGAACAGTTCCTGAAAAATGGCAGTTTTGGCGCAGTCGTTCTGTGGCAATCCAATGTGCGGCCAGAGGCGCTACGCCGTTTGAATCTTGCAGCGCAGAGCACTGATACATGGTTGTGGCTTCTACGTCCGCTTGTTACTGCGGCGGATGCATCACCTTCGCCGCTTCGTGTTGCATTGCGTCCTTCACTTGGAGGTATTTCTGTTGACATTATTAAAAGGCGGGGGCCCCATTGCGAGTCCCCAATTTTCGTTCCTTTAGTGGACATGCCGGTTGGTCGTCAGCTGGACAAAGACCAAAATGAAACTGCTACTCACCATATACCTGCCGCTGCTGTCGCTGGAATCACTGCGCCCGCGTTGGTCTAGCCCAGGTCCGTACGTCGTCATTGAGCAAGGGGTGGTCGTCACAATCTCGCCCGAAGCGGCGCGTGCAGGTGTTCGGCTTGGGATGCGCAATGGCGGCGTAGCGGCGATAGCTCCCGATACGGGAATTCTGGAACGTGAAGCCGCAAAGGAAGGCCTGGCTCTGGGCGCCATCGCTACAGCGATGATGCAATTCACGCCAGAAGTTGCTGTCCAAGCCGATTTCTCGTTGGTACTAGACGTGGGAGCAAGTCTGACTCTGTTCAGAGGAGCTCACGCACTGAGCCTACTCGTGCTGCATACCGTTGAGACCCTGGGTTTCACTGCCCAAATCGGAGTTGCACCCACTGCTGAGGGAGCATGGCTGCTTGCCCGTAGCTATCGCATTAAAGGCCTACCCTTTCGCCGTCGCGTTCTGTCGATGGCAACGATGCACCGGAGGTTAAGCGTTCTGCCATGCGGGCTAGTACCAGCCGCAGCCCCATTTCACGATTGGCTCAATGATGTTGGCGCGAAACGTATTGGTGCACTGCGCAAGCTCCCACGTGCTGGCCTTCTACGCCGCACTAGCAAAGACTTACTCGCCGCCCTAGACCGCGCCTATGGCGAGCTTCCAGAGATGTTCGAGTGGATTCAACCACCTCTTCATTTCTCGGCACGTGTCGAAACCTTCGACCGCGTTGAAAATGCTGATGCCCTACTGCATGGAGCAACGCGATTAATTCTTCAGCTTGTCGGCTGGCTCACCTCGCTGCAGCAATCCGTGCGCACGTTCACATTGTTTATGGAACACGAACGAGGATATTTTGCAGTACCACCGACGGAGCTCGAAATCGCATTGGCTGAGCCCGTCTGGCATGAGGTTCATCTTATTCGGTTGCTTAAAGAACGCCTGGCGAAAGTGGAACTAGAGCGGCCGGTCATTGCCCTGCGATTGGAAGCGGTAAAAATCGAGCCAATGCTACCGCCGAACGAATCCCTTTTTCCAGAACCGGGGGGCTCACCTCAGGACTATGCACGTGCACTGGAATTAGTCACCGCTAGGATTGGCGCCGAGAATGTATTGGTTCCTGCTCACGTGGATGACTACAGGCCAGAAGTATGCAACGCATGGTGGAGTATTTCCATGCGGGCGACTAAATCGGCCACTACCGAGGTACTGGAGGGGCGTCCCTTTTGGCTACTCCCAAAGCCAATCAAACTGTTACTCCGGGATGAGAGGCCGTTTTATATCAGTCCCCTGAAAATCATCGATGGGCCAGAGCGCCTCGAGGCCGGCTGGTGGAACGACCAAACTGCCGCCCGCGATTATTACGTCGCACAGGCCTCGGATACTAGCTGCTACTGGATTTATCGAGAGCGCGTTCCCGATGCGCCATGGTATCTGCATGGGATGTTCGCGTGACCTATGCATACCATTCCGCCCAAAACAGCAAAGGCAACTACTTCGGACTTGCCAGATTATGCTGAGCTCCAATGCTCCAGCCACTTTTCATTTTTAAAGGGCGCGTCCGCGCCTGAACTGCTTGTCGTCCGAGCCTACCAACTGGGATACAAGGCCATCGCCGTGACAGATGAGTGCTCATTTGCGGGCGTGGTGCGCGCCCACCTCGCTGCAAAAGAGCTAGGACTTCATCTGGTCATCGGCAGCCAGATGGAAATCACACCAGAAGACGGAAGCCCGCCGTTTAGTCTCCTCATCCTGGCAACCAATCGTAACGGATATGGCAATCTGAGCGAGCTCATTACGGTTGGCCGCATGCGTGCGGAGAAAGGCACGTACCAGATTCGCCCACGGGATATTGCAGCGCCTGTCGGGGACCTGGTACACCTCCGGGGGCTACCGGATTGCCAATTCGTGCTCCTGCCAAAATACTGTGCCAATTACGAGGAAGTTGAGCGGCAAGCAGCCTGGCTCGTTCAGTGTGCGCCTGGCCGGGCGCGTATTGCGCTGACACTGCATCATCGGAACAGAGACATAAAACATAGGCTGCTGGTTCACAGCATCTCCGATGAGTTCAGCATGCCCGTTGTTGCCACTGGCGATGTGATGATGCATATACGCTCGTATAAACCTTTGCACGATACGGTCACTGCAATCCGCCACGGGATACCGGTCGCTCAGTGTGGCTATCGGCTTCCGCCCAATGCCGAGCAACATCTGCGCTCGCGCCTGAGGCTCGGAAATCTATATCCTCGCGAAACCCTCGACGAGACCGTCCGCTTGGCGCAACTGTGCAATTTCTCTCTCGACGAGCTTCGTTATGAGTACCCACACGAACTCGTCCCTGAGGGTGAAACACCGACATCCTACCTCCGCAAGGAAAGCTACATCGGGGCGCACTGGCGCTTTCCTCAGGGTATTCCAGCAAATGTGCAGGCCCAGCTAGAGCATGAATTGGGGATCATTGCAGACCTTCGATACGAGCCTTATTTCCTCACTGTTTTCGATATCGTCAGATTCGCCAGGTCTCAACAGATTCTATGCCAAGGTCGGGGCTCGGCCGCGAACTCAGCTGTGTGCTATTGCCTGGGTGTGACAGAGGTCGACCCATCGAGAGGGACGCTTTTGTTTGAGCGATTCATGTCAAAAGAACGCGATGAGCCGCCGGACATTGACATTGATTTTGAGCATCAACGCCGTGAGGAAGTGCTCCAATACGTGTATCAGAAATACGGAAGGATGCGTGCCGCGCTGACAGCGGTTGTCACTTCGTATCGTCCAAGATCAGTGCTGAGAGACGTTGGTAAAGCGCTCGGCATCGACCTTGGTGTGGTCGACTCGGTGGCGAAAGCAGCAAGTAGTTGGAGCGGCAGCACCGACCTTCAAAAACGCCTGCTCGAGTGCGGTTTTGAAGGTGAATCTTCAATCACGGAGAAATGGTCATACCTTGCCGACGCCTTGTTGAACGCGCCGCGCCATCTCTCGCAGCACCCGGGCGGCTTTGTGATTTCCCATACAAAGCTGTCGCGACTCGTTCCTATCGAGAACGCAGCAATGGAAGACCGTTCGATTGTGCAGTGGGATAAAAACGATATCGATGCCGTCGGTCTACTGAAAATCGACCTCCTGGCCCTTGGGATGCTCAGCTGTATCCGACGGACACTTGAGCTCGTTTCGGAGCAGCGCGGCTCGCGATTCGAAATGGGCGACATTCCTCCCGAAGACCCCGCGACGTATCAAATGATTTGCGAAGCCGACACGACGGGCGTCTTTCAAATCGAGAGCCGAGCCCAAATGGCGACACTGCCAAGAATAAAGCCCCGTACATTTTTCGACCTTGTTATTGAGGTGGCAATCATCCGGCCGGGTCCCATACAGGGCGGAATGCTACAGTCATATATTAGACGGCGCCAAGGACTCGAACCGGTGACGTATCCAAGTCCTGAAATTCAAGGGGTTCTCGAAAGAACGATGGGCGTCCCTATTTTTCAAGAGCAAGTAATGAGTATCGCGATGGTCGCGGCCGGGTTCTCGGCAGGCAAGGCGGATGCGTTACGGCGAGCAATGGCGGCGTGGCAGCGTAAAGGAAACCTTGAACAATTTGAGGCCGACCTGCTGTTGGGTATGATGCACCGCGGCTATACGACTGAGTTCGCGAACTCTATCATTGGACAAATCCGAGGATTTGCCGCGTATGGATTTCCGGAGTCGCACGCATCGTCGTTCGCCCTATTGGCGTACGCGTCCAGCTGGCTCAAATGTCATGAACCAGCAGCGTTTTTGGCAGCGTTGTTGAACTCGCAGCCGATGGGATTTTATTCGCGCTCGGCGCTCGTACAAGATGCGCAGCGCCATGGCGTCGAAGTGCGGCCTGTAGATGTTCGCATCAGTAACTGGGAGGCGTCGCTTGAGCCAACGTCGCCAGGGATGCAAGCAGCGGTTCGGCTGGGCCTTAATAACGTCAAGGGGCTTGAGCAGGACGCGGCTTGGCGCATCGAGGAAGCCCGGGCGGTCAAACCGTTCAAAAGCGCAGCTGACGTGGCTACCCGTGCCAATCTTGAAGCTGGACACATGACCGAATTAGCGAGTGCGAACGCCCTCGAGTCGTTGTCGGGGAACAGACGCCAAGCCATGTGGCAGGCGAAGGCCAGCGTGCCGGACAAGGGACTGTTACGGCCAGCAGAAATTGTCGAAGATACGGTTGAGCTGGAGAGTCCGACAGAGGCCGAGAATGTCGCCGCCGACTATCGCTACGTCGGCCTAACACTGGGCCGCCACCCACTGTCGTTCCTGCGTGAGCGCCTGTCCAAAATGCGGTTTATCCCGTCGGACGTTTTGTACGGTTTCTCCGATGGGCAACTGGCGCGTGCGTGCGGCATCGTTACCGTGAGGCAAAGGCCAGGAACGGCAAAGGGAGTTGTGTTTATCACACTAGAAGACGAGACCGGTACAGTGAACGTAATCTGCTGGCCGACGATAGTTGAACAGTTCCGCCGAGAGGTCATGGGGGCTCAGCTATTGGGGGTGTATGGAGTGTGGCAGTGTGAGAGTAATGTCCGTCACTTGGTCGCAAAGCGATTGGTTGATCTGAGCCATTTACTCGGCGAGCTCGATACGAGAAGTCGAGATTTCCACTAAATGCTATGCTTTTTTGTCAGCTGACATCGGTCGTACGCGCAAAGGCCTGATCAAATTTGATGACAAGTGACTCTTGCGAGGCCCCCATGCCGTGAGCCGTTGTTGGCGTGTCGGGGCGGCGCAGTATCAATGCAAAATCTAAGCTCCGACACAATTCCTTAGCGTTGCTCCTAGTTGCGGTTGTGCGGGATGTTATAGAGTTTCTGCTTAGCCTCCCGTTCCGCCTTTTCATTCTGTTGGCTTTGGTAAAGGGGGAGGTAATAGACTCGGACAGAAGGATATTTATCTATCGTCCAACTCTTGATGCAGATCGAACCTAAAGCCAAATAGCAAATAGCAATGGCGAGCAGATAGTCATCATATTTTAGCATCTGTGTCAGCAGTTGAATCGTTGACTGATTCTTTTCGGATGTAATGTAAAAGTTAAACGTTAGCATAAATAGAAACTTAAAAATCTTCGAACTAAGAAGGGCAAAATCCTCAATGCGCTTTTTCGAGTTATTATCTGCGTCATTGCATTTGGCTAGTAGATAGTTGCATTTTTCTTCATCTGCCAATCGTTTCAGATCCCAAGTTGAGACCATACCGTTTGAGCTTCGATAGTTATTTTTCGTTCGGAAATAAGGCGTGAGCGATAGTTGCATCTGGAGGACCAATGCGACTACTGCAACCTCGGCAATTGGAATTATTGCTGCCATCAATACTGAGAAAATTATAAGCGCAACTGCAATCGAGCCTATTTCGCTGGACCATACTATCTGATTCCATGGAAAAGTAATTAGGTTTTTGTTTTTTACTATCAACAGAGCCGCATCCAGAAATAGCGCGAAGGTGGTGATTTGTATCATCCATTGGAATTCTGAGGCTTTTTCTATTAGGGCGAGACCGCTGAAATCGCCTTTCGGCTTGTCGCTGTTTCCATCCGCATCTGCCATGTATAATCCTTTCAATAGTAAATTAATAATATCTTTCGAGATTGGCCTTGGCTTGCTGTCCTCGTAAGTAATTTTAACATATTGCCGATTGGAAATTCCGCCCAAGGATTCTAAATTACTTTGTGCAGAAAAAGCTGTTGCGTTAAGGCTCTTTGACGCCGGCAAATAGCCTAGGGCGAGCGCAGTGCAGCGATGCTTGTTGGGATGTCGGCCAGGTAACGTAAATGAGGTGAACGTGAATCCTTCGACGTGATGAAGCTAAGTCGCTTGCTCGAGCGAGCAATTGAAGATGGCTTGGAGTAATGCTCCCAATGGAAGTACTCACCCGCTTAATTGATGCCGGTGGAGATTAGGGGAACGCATAATTGTTGGCGGACGCTATCGGCCTCTCCAAGGCCATTGAGGCAAAGGCTCCGAACATGGAACTCCTTTTGGCTCAAGGTGATCTTGGCCTCTATCTCGGATAACTTAAAGTTATAGTAAATAGGAAATCACTTCTAATATTCAAAAGATGGATTTGACCTTCGTTCCATTCGCTCCGCATCTTGGTCCATTGCACTCCCAGTATCCTCTTCATTGATTTCAATATTACCAAATCACAAGCGCCGGCATCATATTAAATGATCATTTATGCAGTCCCTTATGTATTCATGAAAATCTATTTTTAATGCGAGCCCATTGAGATAGCCCCCTGATTCACCGGACACAGCCTATGCGCTATTCGTACGGATAGGAATAGGACTGTGGATATGACTAGGAACAAGCAAACGATCGAGTTGGTAACGGTGAACGCGGAGCGCCGGCGGCGCTGGTCTGCCGAGGAGAAGGCGGCGCTGGTGCGCGAGACGTATGAGCCAGGCATGAGCGTGTCGCTGGTGGCGCGCAAGCATGGCGTCGGCGCCAGCCAGTTGTTCAACTGGCGCAAGCTCGAACGCGAAGGTGCGCTTACCGCCGTGACGGCCGGCGAATCGGTGGTACCGGCAAGCGAACTGGCTGCCGCCCGTGCCCAGATCGCCCAGTTGCAGCGCATGCTCGGCAAGAAGACGATGGAAGCGGAGATCCTGAAGGAGGGGGTCGAGTTTGCTCGCGAAAAAAAGTGGATTGCGCGCTCGCCCTTGTTGGGCAAGGACGACCAGTGAAGGCGGTCTGTTCGGCTCTGGGCGTGGCGCGCCCGCACGTGTGTTTGATGGCGGCGCGACCGGAGGACTGGGTCGACGGCCGCACCACGCAGACGTTTCACCAGCCCGGCGATGCGCTCCTGGATGATGCGGTGCGCGCCGAAATCACGGCGCTGCCGAC
>NZ_JAMFRV010000713.1 GCF_026224925.1 Pseudomonas sp.
ATCATGATGTTGTTTTCGCTTCTCGTAATTCGGAATTCGGTGGAGCTCTCGCCCTTCGCTTTCGCTCAATAGTGCAAGAACCCTGGCGTGCAGTTCAACCCGACGGCCTGCGCCCCGTAGTAAGGCGGGGGATTATATAGGGTAAATTGACACTGTGCAGCCGCCCGAACTGATCGCCACAACATAAGTGTGCTGCGCAGGGAGGGTCTCGCCTCACGCTGCGCTGCCTCCCGACGCTGCAGCGCGATCATGCTGGCGACAAGACCGTCGGCTCAGCTTTGAGCAGATGAGCGACACAGACTACCCGGATTAACCCGCTAAAGTTTTTTACACCGCCGTGGCGCAAGTGCACCTCACGATCGACATAGGACAGTACTGCGTTGACCGAGCAACTATTGGCGTCGGCGATAGTGGCCAGAATGCCCCAGTACACCTCCTCCAAACGCAGGCAGGTTGCCAACCCGTTCAGACGAACCGACTTAGAATGGGGGCGCGCAAGATTCATATTAAAATCCTCGACAAAAGGATCGTCTTGTATCTTTCCATAACGACTAAAATTTTTTTTCTGATGCCCACTGCGCTGAACCATCGTTGACCTCTCCCTGTTATCCATCTCACCAATCCCTCAAGCACAAACACATGCAAAATCTACTTGCATGTAAAGCCAATGAAAGATTTCTAGCCAGTAGAGGAAGCACTTCAGAGCTGTAGGACAGAGCGACATTTCATCGGGGATTGTGGAAAAGGAACACGTCTTAACCCGAATGACTCAAGGAGATGTCATCAATAATTATGCTGTTTGATGCGGATGAACAATTGAAATGGATGGGCGAGCGACACTCAGGGTGTCACCCGCGAATTGCTTCTTACTTTGTTTCGAGCAGTGAACGAAGCATCCACGCAGTTTTTTCATGGACCTGCATGCGCTGGGTCAACAGGTCAGCGGTCGGCTCATCGCTGACTTTATCGACCAGAGGGAAAATGCTACGCGCCGTACGCGAGATCGCTTCTTGCCCTTGAACCAACTGTTTGATCATGTCTTCAGCGCTTGGAACACCCTCTTCTTCTTTAATAGAAGTAAGGCGGGCATACGCGGCGTAAGTACCCGGCGCCGGAAAACCCAGCGCACGAATCCGCTCTGCGACCAGGTCAACCGCAAGTGCTAGCTCGTTGTACTGCTCTTCGAACATCAGGTGCAGGGTTCGAAACATCGGACCGCTGACGTTCCAGTGAAAGTTATGAGTTTTCATGTAAAGCACATACGTATCTGCCAGTAGACGAGAAAGGCCGTCCACAATTTCTTTACGATCTTCTTCGCTGATACCGATGTCGATTGTCATGCTTTTCCCCACTATATGATGGTGTTACGTGACACGTGCCGCATCACTCTACCAAGAGAACCGAACCAACACAGCCTCCTATTGGACGCTGGCCTGCGACAAAAGGCCCACCCGGACATACCACTGGCAGACGACTTTCAACGAAAATCCACAGCAGCCGTCGCCTGAGAACCGACGGGGCACGGCGACGCCATAAAACACCCTATAAAACATATCGATTCGCCAACCACCCCAACGACCCGTCTAGATCAAGTATTGGCATGCCTTCGACGGGTCGAACCGACCCAACGACAGTGCAGTACCAAGCGCCAGCCAGGCACTTGATTTGAGTAGCCCTGCGCTTTGCTGTTAAATACACGCGTGTCGCTACTGACCTGCCGTTTTGATGTAGTGCATAGGCTGAACCCCTCGTTCGTGCAGCACGCCTCCTTTTATTCAGATGCGTACCGAACGTAGTCAGCTATTTCCTCGCGATCCGTCTTACATGTGAGTTATTAAAAATGTTGAAAATCGTTCACCTGCTAACGGGAGCAGCGGCCCTGCTGCTTTCCTTCATCCCTAGCCTGCGCAGTGAAGCGCTGTCTTCTTACCTCCTGCAACCCGATGCCCTTTATCTGGCGCTTTTCGGTCTACTCAACCTGCTACTTGCTCCAGTGATCCCTTACTGGAACCGCGGCCCACGTCATCAACTGCAAAATCTGGTCAGCGCGCTTCTGGTGCTTGCCGTTATCCTTCAAACCTTGACTCTGCTTGTTCCACTGCAAACCATCGCTGGCCAACCGGCGATCATCCTCAGCCTGATCAGTGTTTTCATTGCCGTCGTGCTGCATTTGGCCGTTAGCTTCTACCAATCGTCACCTTCACCCTCCGCTCAAAGCCACGACATGACCAACCGCGATACCGGGACGGTCAAGTGGTTCAACACATCCAAGGGGTTCGGCTTCATTTCCCGAGACTCTGGCGATGATATTTTCGTGCACTTCCGTGCTATCCGCGGTGAAGGTCATCGTGTACTGGTAGAAGGTCAGCGCGTCGAGTTCTCTGTCATGAACCGTGACAAAGGGCTGCAAGCTGAAGATGTCATAGCAGCGTTACCACGCCGCTGATATATCCGTAGCACCTGTAAAAAAACCCGCGCCTCCCTCAGGAGATCGCGGGTTTTTTATCACCTGAACTAGTTGAATCAATAATGCGGCGGCGGGGCATCTTCTTCAAACGTTTCGAACTGGCTGCCCATTTCCTCTTGCCGCTTGAGCAGTGCCGCCATTTGTAACTGTAAGCGCTCTACTACTCTCTGTTGACTGACCAACACATCATTGAGCGATTGGATGGTGTCATCTTGAAAAGCCTGGCGGCTCTCCAATTCATTAATGCGCTGTTCAAGACTCATGTCTGATCCCCTTCAAAACGAAAGCCACTCGTCAACACTTCACGCATCCGAGTGTAAATGGCCGACAACTCTTCGCCGGTATAAGGTTTCGCCGGGGACTTACCCCAAACAGGCGCAGGCCAAGCGACATCATTGCGAAAGCGAACAATGACGTGCATATGCAACTGACTGACGACGTTACCCAATGCCCCGACATTGAGCTTGTCAGCGTTGAATGATTGGCTGAGAAGTTGTGCGAGGGCATTGGTTTCCTGCCACAACTGCAACTGATCGGCAGGCTCCAGCTGAAACAGTTCGATGATATCCGGCCGGCGCGGCACAAGGATGAACCATGGGTAGTTCGAATCATTGGATAACAACAAACGACACAAGGGAAAGTCCCCAATGGCCACAGTATCTTGCACAAGACGCGGATCTAAAACAAACACCGCCGAACTCCTGATCAATCGGTTAATTTTTAGCTCACTCTCCAACGTTGCAGAGCGCCTCGCAGTAATGCGCAGGATACTCGGGAATGGAGTGCCATTCACGGGGTAATCAGGATTTAGAGATCAGCGGATCGCGTAGGACAATCCGACGCGAATCGCCATCCGCCGAACTGATGCACGCACCAGCGTGGTACGCGATACATGAATTTGCACCGTTATGACCCAGTTTTTTAGTCAAGGCAAAAAAGTCTAACGCCTTATGAGCACAACGCTGAAACGCCCCCCAAATGCTTCCTGGTCATTTCTCCGTAAAGAAACAACCGCTGAACTGCCATCTAGACGCTCTATGGTCAAGAACCTAAGCCCAACATCAAGCACCACCGTAACCCCACGCACCAAAACGACTCACCCAATCACCACGACAGTGCTACCCCATCCGCGATTTACCCAATTTCGCCCCACGAAAGGTAACGCTTTAGGATTTTTTTCACGTCCGCAGGCGCGATGTGAAATTTTCATGCAAGAAAAATACGACAAAAAAACCTTTTAAAACAAATAGTTAAAAAATATTTCAACGAGCGGATTGACCAGATGTGAAAAAAAAGTGAATGCTTACGAACTTTGTGCACGGTTGTTGCTATGACTCATACAAGAGTTTGCAAAGCTGGTCGCATTAAAGCGGTCGCCTTGGAACACAAAAGAAAACGGAAGCGCTGGATGCAAGGAGTGTTTGAATGGCTGTTCATAGATTGTTTCAACCTATGCTTAAGCCTTCAAAAAACGCTGTTGTAGTTGCGGGACTTGATAGCGGGGGTACCGCATATGCGACATAAACAACCTACATTTGCGACACGGCCGTAAAGTTAACGAAAGGATAGGTTTGCAACTATCGCCAATAGGGTCTGCGTGATATAAATTCGCGCCGACACAAAAAGAAAGAGCCTCCCAGATAAAAAAATAGGTGGGATGGCAGCAACTCTTCTTAAAAAACCAAAGGAGCAAATCACGATGAGAGTGATGAAGTGGAGCGCAATCGCCCTAGCAGTTACTGCGGGCATGACTCAATTGGCATCGGCAGCAGCCTTTGTTACCGACCAAGCTGATTCGAAGGGCTTTGTAGAAGATACAACCCTGAACGTGTTGCTGCGGAACTACTACTTTAACCGCGACAACAAAAACGGCGCCCATGACTCCGTTGACTGGACTCAAGGGTTCCGTGCCAACTTGAGCTCTGGCTTCACTCAGGGCGTTGTCGGTTTCGGCGTTGACGCATTCGGCTACCTGGCAGTTAAACTTGATGGCAGCCCTGGTAAAAGCGGCACCAACAACCTTGCTGTAGGCGCCGACGGCCCTCAGGATAGCAATGGCAAGGCTGGCGCAGCACTGAAAGTTCGTATTTCGAAAACCTTGCTGGAAATCGGTCAGCAACAACCGACTACCGCACCTGTATTCGCAATCGGTGGTTCCCGCCTCTTGCCTCAAACAGCTACCGGCGTCACGCTGATGAGCAGTGAGATCAAGGGCCTGGACGTAGAAGCAGGTCACTTCACCTCGGCATCCAGCGAAAGCCAGATGAACGCCGACGGCGAATTGTGGTCCGAGTACGGCACTATTGGTGCACACGCCAACTCGATCAACTATGCGGGTGGCAAGTACGTATCAGTGACAGCCTGTCGGCTTCGTTGTATGCCGGCAAACTGGAAGATATCTGGAACCAGTACTACACCAACGTGAACTACGTACTGCCGATCACTGACACCCAGTCCCTGGCGTTTGACTTCAACTACTACCTCACACGTGATACCGGTAGCGCCAAGCTTGGTAACATCGACAACAACTCGTTCTCGCTGCAAGCCGCTTACTCGTTCTTGACCGCACACACTGTGACCTTGGCGTTCCAGAAGATTAACGGTAATAC
>NZ_JAMFRV010000714.1 GCF_026224925.1 Pseudomonas sp.
CATTTCAGTTACCTGGAAGAAGCCATCGAGTTATGGAAGGTGGGCGACGGGTACCTTGTGCAACTGGATGCGGTTGCGCAGCAGATGCACAGCGCTTTTAGCCAAGGCACTGCCGGCACCAGCGACGTGTTGGGCTGGAAGTCGCGAATCAATACCATCAACGAAGGCGTCACACCGGCCGCCAAAGCCTTCAGTGACGCGCTGGGAGAAGGCTCGCGGTTTATTTTGCGGCTGCTGTTGATCACCAACATGGCCACCGCGCTGGGCTTGATTCTGTTGGCGTTGTTGCGCACCCATAAACTGCTGACGCAGCGCCAGGCATTTGCCAGTGCATTGCAGCAGGAGAAGGAGCGCGCACAAGTCACGCTGGAATCCATTGGCGACGGGGTAATCACCACAAACGTCGACGGCTCGATTGCCTACATGAACCCGGCCGCCGAACAACTCACCCACTGGAAAAGCGAACAAGCTCAAGGCTTACCTTTGGCGGCGCTGTTCAACCTGTTGGATGAGAACGACCAGAAAGACAGCTTCACCTTGATCGAACATATTCTTAGCGGAAAGCTGCGCGGTGGCAGTGAGCACTCACGCCTGATCCAGCGCCTTGATGGCAGCACGGTCTCGGTGGCGTTGGTCGGCTCGCCGATTCAGACCAACGGCAAAATCAGCGGCACCGTGCTGGTCTTGCACGACATGACTCAGGAGCGGCAGTACATCGCCAACCTGTCCTGGCAGGCCACCCACGATGCCTTGACCGGATTGGCCAATCGGCGTGAGTTCGAATTTCGCCTGGAGCACGCGCTGGGTAGCCTGACGCGCCATTCGGATCTGCATTCGCTGATGTTCCTCGACCTCGATCAATTCAAGCTGGTTAACGACACCAGCGGCCACGCGGCGGGCGATGAGCTGCTGCGGCATATCTGCGCGTTGCTGCAGCAGGGCTTGCGTGAGGGCGACACACTGGCACGTCTGGGCGGGGACGAGTTCGGCATCCTGCTGAAGAACTGTCCTCCAGAGGCCGCCGAGAAAATTGCAGAATCCCTGCGCGCCACTGTGCAAAGCCTGCATTTCGTGTGGAAGGGCCGGCCATTCGTAACCACGGTCAGTATTGGCCTGGTGCACATTACCCAAAGCCCGGCCACGCTCGAAAGCTCTCTGCGCGCGGCTGACATGGCGTGCTACATGGCCAAGGAAAAAGGCCGCAACCGGGTGCAGGTGTACCACGCCGACGACTCTGAACTGTCCATGCGTTTCGGTGAAATGACCTGGGTTCAGCGCCTGCACGTTGCGCTGGAGGAAAACCGGTTCTGCTTGTACGCCCAGGAAATTGCCAATATCGGGCAGGTCTCCACCCACGAAGGCGGGCATATCGAAATCCTCCTGCGCTTGCGCGATGAAACCGGGCGGATGATTCTGCCCGACAGTTTTATCCCCGCTGCCGAACGTTATGGACTGATGACCACGCTTGATCGTTGGGTCGTGCAAAACGTGTTCAAGATCATTGCCCAATGCCTGCGCGAGGACAAACACACAGGGCCGATGGCAATGTGTGCGATCAATTTGTCAGGCACCAGTATTGGCGATGACGCCTTCCTGGAGTACCTGAAAGAGCAGTTCGACACGTACCAAATACCCCCTGATCTGATTTGTTTTGAAATTACCGAGACCAGCGCCATCTCTAACCTGGGCAGTGCGATCCGTTTTATTAACGAGTTAAAAGCGTTAGGTTGCCTATTTTCACTCGATGACTTTTGTGCCGGGATGTCGTCGTTCGCGTACCTCAAACATTTGCCTGTAGACTTTCTGAAGATCGACGGCAGCTTCGTCAAAGATATGCTCGATGACCCAATTAATCGGGCCATGGTCGAAGTGATCAACCACATCGGTCACGTGATGGGGAAAAAGACCATCGCCGAGTTTGTAGAAACACCCCAGATCGAGCAGGCATTGTTGGAAATCGGCGTTGATTTTGCGCAGGGCTACATTATTGAGCGCCCGCAACTGTTTACGTGTGAAAGTTTGCATACACGGCCTGTTCGACCTGCACTCATGCTAGTTCGGGCCCCAGGGACTTTTCGCTGAAACTATTTCTAATGCGGGGGGCGTGAACACCGCCCGCGTAGGAGCTTGCAAAAGCAGTAGGACTTTCACACATAAAAAGGAGATTGAAGTGATCGATACCTTTAGCCGAACCGGTCCACTCATGGAAGCAGCCAGTTACCCTGGCTGGGCGCAGCAATTAATTAAAAATTGCAGCGAATCCAAGCGTCGGGTGGTGGAACATGAGCTATATCAACGGCTGCGCGATGGACGTCTGAGCGCTACGACCATGCGCCAGTATTTGATTGGCGGCTGGCCCGTGGTGGAGCAGTTCGCGGTGTATATGGCGCAAAACCTGACCAAGACCCGATTCGCCCGTCATCCCGGTGAAGACATGGCGCGGCGCTGGCTGATGCGAAACATTCGGGTTGAGCTCAATCATGCGGATTATTGGGTCAACTGGAGCCTCGCCCACGGCGTCAGCTTGCAAGACTTGCAGGCGCAGCAGGTGTCGCCGGAGTTGCATGCGCTTAGCCACTGGTGCTGGCACAGCTGCGCATCGGATTCGTTGATCGTCGCTATTGCGGCCACCAACTATGCCATCGAAGGCGCGACCGGTGAGTGGTCTGCCATTGTGTGTTCAAGCGATGTGTACGCTGACAGCTTTCCGGAAGACCAACGCAAGCGCGCCATGAAGTGGCTGAGAATGCACGCGCAGTACGATGATTCACACCCGTGGGAGGCGCTGGAAATCATCTGCACGCTGGCCGGCAATAACCCTAGCGTTCAGTTGCAGGCTGAGCTTCGCCAAGCCATCACCAAAAGCTACGATTACATGTACCTGTTTCTGGATCACTGTATGCGGCATGAGAAGACGCCGCATTTGCGTGAGCGGAGGGCTGTAGAGGAGCAGATGTAAGCTTTAAGCTGCAAGCTTTGAGCCGGTTGAGCGCATCGAGCTAATCGAGCTTAACCCGCTATTGTCAGGCGATTACGGCCCTCGCGCTTGGCCACGTACAACGCACCATCAGCCCTGCGCTGTAGGCTTTCAGTGGATTCCGCTGGCAGTAAGGTGGCGCATCCCAGGCTCACCGTCAGCCTTAACGGCTGATCAAGCGTCGCATAGGTCAGTTGCTGCGCTGCATGACGCAAGCGCTCGCCCACCATAGCCGCCGCTTCGCCCGTAGTGTTAGACAACACGATTAAAAACTCTTCCCCACCAAACCTGAACACCATATCGATATTGCGCAGTTGATCCTTGATCGAACCCGCTACGGCTTTGAGCACCTCGTCACCCACGGCATGACCGTACACGTCGTTTACCCGTTTGAAGTGATCAATGTCGAGCATCAGAACCGACAACGGGCACTTGTGACGGCGCGCCAGTTCGATCTCTCTGGATAAGGTTTGATCCATGGCAATCCGGTTGCCGGTATTGGTCAGCGGGTCGCGCAGGGCACTTTGTGTGGCGGTCCGATACAGCAGCGCATTACGTAGTGGGTACAACAGGCTGGTCAGCAGGGACTCAAGCTGGGCGAGTTCCAGTTCCGAAAAGCGATGTTTGCGTTGAAATATCAGCTCGCCCAGATGCTCACCTTCACTGCTCAACGTGTAGCTGGCGCAATGGTGAGCGCGGTCACCGAGCTTTAAGTGCAAGTCGGCGCTGCTGTGGTTGTAGATCAGAGCGTCGAGCTGAATCAGGCGCTGAACACCCCGAAAGAACATCGTCAGGACTTTCTCAGCTTCGAGACTGGTTTGTAATTGCAGTCCCAGTTGCTGACGCAACTCTGCCAAGTCTGTAGGCGACTGTGCAACGTTTTGCAATTGACGAAAGCCCAGACGTTGCAATTTAGCGTTGTCGAAATCAATTGCGTGAGTCTGGGGAGGGGAACTCATTTTTACACTCCTAAAACAGATAAGGCCGTGTTGAATGGTCTTTCTAGAGCGAAAGTCGTGCCAATGAGTTCATTTAAATAAACAGGAGAAGATTCAGCCACTTAAAGCTCGCTGTTGAGCGAGCGCTCAGGAACGGCCGGCATTTATTTGACTCGGGAGGGTGTTGTTTAAACAAAACGCCCAAGGCCAAGACGGAAATCTGTCATGGCGTGGGCATTGTTTTGTTTAATAAAGGTTTATTGCGCGTCGAATGCCTGGCCATTAATGCCGGCGCTGTCCGGACCCATTAAATACAGGTAAACCGGCATGATGGCTTCAGGCGCGGGATTGTTCTGCGGGTTTTCGCCGGGGTACGCCTGAGCGCGCATGCTGGTGCGGGTAGCGCCAGGGTTGATGCTGTTGGCGCGAACGGCGGCGATGTCTTCCAGTTCGTCGGCCAAGGTTTGCATGAAGCCTTCAGTGGCGAATTTTGACACCCCGTAAGCACCCCAATAAGCGCGACCTTTGCGCCCGACGCTGCTGGAGGTGAAGACCACCGACGCGTCAGCAGACAGCTTGAGCAACGGCAGCAAGGTGCTGGTGAGCATGAACATGGCGTTGACGTTGATGTGCATCACGCGCATGAAATTTTCGCCAGACAACTGTTCGATGGGCGTTCGCGGGCCAATGATCGAGGCGTTGTGCAGCAAGCCGTCCAGATGGCCGAATTCGGTTTCGATCGTCGCTGCCAACTCATCGTATTGATGGGGCAGGGCGGTCTCCAGATTGAACGGAATCACGGCCGGCTGAGGATGGCCCGCTGCTTCGATTTCGTCGTAAACCTGAGTCAGGTTGGCTTCAGTCTTGCCCAGCAACAGCACGGTGGCACCGTGCGCCGCGTAGGTCTTGGCCGCCGCAGCACCAATCCCACGGCCAGCGCCAGTCACCAGAATCACCCGGTCCTTGAGCAGTTCGGGGCGTGCAGAATAATCAAACATGGAAAACCTCAGCAAACAAATCAGTCATTGTAGGAGCGCGCTTGCCTGCGAAGGACTCAGCAGCTACACAGGGCGTCATCGAGCACCCGGCGCAGGTCTAGGGGGTGATCAACCACTACGTCGGCACCCCAATGATCCGGGTTGTCGTGCGGGTGGATATAACCGTAGCGCACCGCCGCAGTTTTGGTCCCCGCGTCGCGACCCGACTCTATGTCGCGCAGGTCATCACCCACAAACAACACGCTGGCCGGGTGCAGATCAAGCATCTTGCAGGCGAGAATCAGTGGCTCTGGATGCGGTTTGCTATTCGTCACATGGTCCGGACAGATCAGGATCGCCGAGCGTTCAGCCAAGCCCAGTTGCTCCATGATCGGTTGAGCAAAACGCACCGGTTTGTTAGTGACCACGCCCCAGATCAGATTGGCTTTCTCGATGTCTGCCAACAACTCGGCCATGCCATCGAACAGCGTGCTGTGCACTGCACAATTCACTTGATAGCGTTCGAGAAACTCCAAGCGCAGCGCTTCGAACTCAGGAGCCATGGGCGATAGCGCGAACGTCGCCGCCACCATCGCCTTGGCACCCCCGGAAATTTCATCGCGAATCAGTTTGTCTGCCACCGGTGGAAAACCACGGTCGGCAAGCATGCTTTGGCAGATGGCGATGAAATCCGGCGCGGTATCGAGCAGCGTGCCGTCCATGTCGAATAAAACCGCTCGCAAACGCATGGGTTCAGGCCTCTCGAAGTGTCTGGATCATGTAGTTGACGTCGACGTCGGACGCCAGCTTGTAATGCTTGGTCAGCGGGTTGTAGGTCAGGCCGATGATGTCCTTGACCTGCAAACCGGCTTCGCGACTCCAGGCGCCGAGTTCGGACGGGCGAATGAATTTCTTGAAATCGTGAGTGCCGCGCGGCAGCAAGCCCATGATGTATTCGGCGCCGACAATGGCGAACAGATACGCCTTGGGATTGCGGTTGATTGTGGAAAAGAACACTTGGCCGCCCGGCTTGACCATGCGGAAACAGGCGCGAATCACTGACGAGGGGTCAGGTACGTGCTCCAGCATTTCCAGGCAGGTCACCACATCGAACTGCTCGGGCATTTCCTCTGCGAGGTCTTCGGCGGTGGTCTGTCGGTAATCGACGGTCACGCCCGACTCCAACTGATGCAGGCGCGCCACTGCCAGCGGCGCTTCGCCCATGTCGATGCCCATCACGGTAGCGCCGCGCAGGGCCATGGCTTCGCTAAGAATGCCGCCACCGCAACCGACATCCAGCACTGACTTGCCCGCCAGGCTGACGCGTTCGTCGATCCAGTTGACCCGCAATGGATTGATGTCATGCAGCGGCTTGAATTCGCTGTTGCGGTCCCACCAGCGATGGGCCAGGGCTTCGAATTTAGCGATTTCAGCGTGGTCGACGTTGCTCATGGGTAATCCTCTAAAACTTGATTCTTTCGTCCTGCTCGGGGGTTAGACCCAAGCGGTCATTATTCGGTTTGGCTTTTTTGGCCCGATATCCGCTGGCCCCACGCCTTGGCCGTTTCACACAGCGTTTGCTCGTCCATGCGCGTCAGGCGCTTGTCGTCGAGCAAGTGTTTACCCGCCACCCACACATGGGTCACGCAATCGCGGCCGGTGGCATATATAAGCTGCGACACCGGGTCGTAAACCGGTTGCTGGGCCAGGCCGGACAGGTCAAAGGCGACGATGTCAGCCGCCTTGCCAATTTCCAGCGAGCCGGTGTCCGCCTGAATGCCCATGGCGCGGGCGCCGTTCAGCGTGGCCATGCGCAGAGCACGGTGGGCGTCGAGTGCGGTCGCCGAACCGGCAACGGCTTTCGCCAACAGCGCTGCGGTGCGGGTTTCTCCCAGCAGGTCCAAGTCATTGTTGCTGGCGGCGCCATCAGTGCCTACGGCGACATTGACCCCAGCCTGCCACAAACGCTCCACCGGGCAAAAACCGCTGGCGAGTTTCAAATTTGATTCCGGGCAATGAATCACGCTGGAGTTACTTTCTACCAGCAACGCTAAGTCTTCGTCGCTGATCTGGGTCATGTGCACCGCTTGAAAGCGCGGACCCAATAAGCCAAGGCGGTTCAGGCGTGCAAGTGGTCGCTCATTGCGCTGCTCTACGGATTGTTGTACTTCGAAGGCGGTCTCATGCATGTGCATGTGGATCATTGCGTCGAGCTCATCGGCCAGAACGCGGATTTTTTCCAGGTTTTCATCGCCGACGGTGTAGGGCGCGTGAGGGCCGAAGGCGATTTTGATTCGTGGGTGGTGCTTAAGGTCGTTGAACAGCTCGACGCCTTTGTGCAGCGCTTCATCGGTGGTGCGTGCGCCAGGAATCGGAAAATCCAGCACCGGCACGGTGATTTGCGCACGAATTCCGCTGTTGTGGACACGTTCGCTGGCAACTTGCGGATAGAAGTACATGTCAGAGAAACAGGTAATACCGCCTTTTAATTGCTCGGCGATGGCCAGATCAGTGCCGTCACGTACGAATTCTTCATCGACCCATTTGGCTTCGGCGGGCCAGATATGGTTCTCCAGCCAGGTCATCAACGGCAAATCGTCGGCCAAACCACGAAACAGCGTCATGGCCGCATGCCCATGGGCATTGATCAAGCCGGGGCTTAGCAACATGCCCGGAAGTTCGCGGACTTCCAGCGCGTTCTGTTTCAAGGCTTCGGCTTTGGGGCCGATGTATACGATAAGGCCATCGCGAATGCCCAGGCCATGCTCTTTAAGCACCACGCCAGCAGGTTCGACCGGCACCAGCCAAGTGGGCAAGAGCAGCAGGTCGAGCGGGGCAGCAGTGTTGGGCATGGCGGGGCTTCCAGAGCTTGGCGTTCTATATATATAGGGATAGGGGCAGGGACGCCGAAGTATACCCGAGCGTCTTGGTGCCCGGCTCGCTATAATCGGCGGCTTTTGATTTCCAGCTTTTTGAGTGATGGGGTGACAGATGCGCGATCGACTATTGGCTGCGGAGAAGGTGAAAGCCATCGATTGGCGGGATGACGCTCTGTATTTGCTCGATCAGCGCGTGCTGCCGTTCGAGGAAACCTGGCACGCCTACACCACGGCGGCCGGGGTTGCAGGGGCAATTCGTTCGATGGTCGTGCGCGGCGCGCCAGCGATCGGTATCAGTGCGGCATACGGCATCGCTTTGGCGGCGCGCCAGCGAATAGCTGAAGGTGGCGATTGGGCCATGGCGCTGGTGCAAGACTTTACCGTGCTGGCTGAGTCGCGGCCGACTGCGGTCAATCTGTTTTGGGCGCTGAACCGCATGCGTGACCGCCTGGCACGGCTCAAGGGCAATGAGTCGCCGCTGGTTGCGTTGGCTGCGTTGGAAGCAGAAGCGGTGGCGATTCACCTCAGCGACCGCGAAGCCAACCTGACCATGGCGCAGTTGGGTGCCGACTTGATTCGCAAGCACCAGGGCAACCTGCAAACGGTGTTGACCCACTGCAATACCGGCGCGCTGGCAACCGGTGGCTTTGGTACGGCATTGGGCGTGATTCGGGCTGCGCACCTGGAGGGGATGATCGAGCGGGTGTATGCCGATGAAACCCGTCCTTGGCTGCAGGGCTCGCGGCTGACGGCTTGGGAGTTGGCTAACGAAGGCATTCCGGTGACCGTCAACGCTGACTCGGCGGCTGCGCATTTGATGAAGACCAAAGGCATTACCTGGGTCATCGTCGGCGCCGACCGGATTACGGCCAATGGTGATGTGGCGAACAAAATCGGCACTTATCAACTGGCTGTGGCTGCGATGCACCATGGCGTGCGTTTCATGGTTGTTGCGCCGAGTTCGACTATCGATATGGCGCTGGCCAGTGGTGATGACATCCCTATCGAAGAGCGCGAAGGTCGTGAGTTGTTGGAGCTTGGCGGTCAACGGGTGGGGGCTGATGTTGATGCGTTTAATCCGGTGTTCGACGTGACGCCGGCTGATTTGATCGACGCTATCGTTACGGAGAAAGGGATTGTTGAGAGGCCGGATACTGCGAAGATGGCGTTGTTGATGTGTCGTAAGCGGTTGCATTGAAAAGCAACGTCAACAGCTTGTGTTGGCGTTGGGTTTGGTGTGTATATCCATTGTTTGTGGTTGCTGGAATTATGGTTTCGCTTTTACAGCGAGTCACTTTTTTCAGACGCCAAAAAAGTAACCAAAAACGCTTGCCCCACCATGGGTCTCGCTTCGCTCAACTTCCCTCGCTGCGCTCGGCCTCTATGGTTTTACGGGGCATTTTAATGAAGGCCTTCGGCCTGCTGTTTGGGCGAGCCAACATCAAAAGCGGGC
>NZ_JAMFRV010000715.1 GCF_026224925.1 Pseudomonas sp.
CCTCGGCGCCTCGGCAGCCGTATCGAGCCCGCAATGACTCAAACATCATTCACACACAGCAGCGGCGGCGTTTCAGGGTCGCTGTCCGACAACGTCTACGAGTACGTCTACCGCAATATCACAGATGGCGAGTGGGCGCTTGGTGCCCGACTTCCCACTGAAACACGCATTGCAGAAGTCTGCGGTGTATCCCGTTCAGTTGTGCGCGAGGCTTTCGTGCGATTGCGCGTGGACGGTATTATCACCAGCAACCGTGGCGTTGGCAGCTTCGTTTCCAGCCAGCCAAGCAAAACTGTGCTGACATACGCGAAACCTGGCAGCGTCGCTGACATTCAGCGCTGTTTCGAGTTTCGCGTTGGTATTGAAGGCGAGGCTGCTTATCTGGCTGCTCAACACGGCTCTGAAGAGCGCATCGCTGACATCAAGAGCAGCCTGGACGCCATGTGGCGCTGTATCGAAAATGATGGGAAGGACGCCCAGGACGCCGATATCCGCTTTCATATCGCTGTGGCCCGTGCGACAGAAAATGAGTACTACTTCACCACTGTCGAATCGGTGTCCCAGCCGATACTCATTTGTATCAATATTGCCAACGCGTTGAGCGCTTTGCCACCCGGCGAGCGGCTGAAGATGGTCTTTCAGGAACACCTGGCTATCTACGAAGCCATCGCCGCGCATCAACCCGAAGTCGCCCGCGAGAAGATGCGCGCCCATATCGAGGGATCACGTCGGCGATTGTTTGTGGGAGGCGACGCTTAGGCCATTACGGTCTGCACAGAGGTTGCGCACGGGTATTAACCTAGACGGCATACGGTGAATGCCCGGCGGCCATGAATAAGCGGTTTCCTTCCTAATCAGTCACTTCTTAAGTCGTGCCATTTTTGCCGGTTTTTCAATGGACTGAGCATGCAAGGTAATGGGCTCTTTACTTAAGGTATGACAGTAGTATCCCTCGGGTATACCATGCGTGTTTCCATTCAGCGAGACCTCCATGCGCAGCGCCTTGACCGAAAATCAACTTTCTTCCGTCGTGTCTCGTATCCGTCCCTCCGCCACAGCAGCCATAGCAGAGGCTGCGCGGCGCATGGCCACCGAGGGTCGCGCAGTCATCAGCCTGAGCACTGGCGAGCTGGATTTCGACACCCCCGAACACATTCAGCAGGCCGCCATCGACGCCATGCGTCAAGGCCACACCCGATATACCAGTGTCTCGGGCACCGCCGCGCTCAAGCAGGCGATTATCGGCAAATTCAAGCGAGACAATGGGCTGAGCTATACGACCGATCAGGTGATCGCATCCACCGGCGCCAAGCAGATTATTTTCAATGCGTTGCTGGCAACCCTTGAGCCCAGCGATGAGGTGATCTTTGTCGCGCCGTACTGGGTGTCGTACCCGGAAATGGTCTTGCTGACCGGCGCCAAACCCGTGGTTGTAACGCCTGAGGTAGGTGACGACTTCAAGCTCACACCGCAATCCCTGGCGGCAGCGTTGACCCCCAATACACGCTGGTTGCTGCTGAATTCCCCGGGCAACCCATCGGGCGCGTTGTACAGCGCTGAGGAATTACAAGCCTTGGGCGAAATCCTGTGCGATCACCCGCGCGTGTTGATCATGTCTGATGACATCTACGAGCCGATTGTTTTCGAAGGCCGCTTCACGTCGTTCGCCCAGGCCGTGCCTGACTTTCATGACCGCACTTTGACCGTCAATGGCGTGTCGAAAAGCCATGCAATGACCGGTTGGCGCCTGGGCTATGCAGGTGGACCCTGCTGGCTGATCAAGGGCATCGAACTGCTGCAGTCGCAAAGCACCACTAATCCTTCGTCGATCAGCCAGGCGGCTGCAGTTGCGGCACTGAACGGCCCGCAGGACTTCATCGCACACTGGTGCGAGCGCTTGCGCGTGCGTCGCGATCACGCGTTGGCGGTGTTCGCCAGCGCCCGGCCGCTGCTGAATGTCGCCTGTCCCCCGGCGGCGTTTTACCTGTATGTGGAATGCGCCGCGTTGATGGGTAAATGCACGCCTGCGGGCGACCTCATCGTGACTGATATCGACCTATGTCGTTATTTGCTGGAAGACGCTGGGGTGGCCGTGGTACCTGGCACGGCGTTTGGTCTGGCGCCGTATTTTCGGGTTTCCTACAGTGTCAGAGATGAAGATCTGGCGACCGCCTGCCAGCTCATCGTCGATGCCTGTCGGGCGCTGGTGTGATGGCGGGGTCGTCGCTGAAGGGCTTGCCAGATCCGGACTGGGCGCAGGCCGATGCCTTGCTTTCAACCTTGCGCGCATTGAGTTTCGATGGCGTCGGCATCACCCGGGACAGCTACGGCAAGGGTGAACAACAGGCCCATGATTTGGTGCGCAAGCAGGCCGAATTGGCGGGCTTGCAAGTGTCGGTCGATGCCGCATTGAATCTCTATATGACCTTGCCCGGACGTACCCCGCGCACGGCCGTGGTCATGACCGGTTCGCACCTTGACTCTGTCCCCCGTGGCGGCAACTACGACGGGGCCGCTGGTGTGGTGGCCGGGCTTGCGGTGCTGAGCGGCTGGAGCAAGGGCGGTTATCAACCGGAACACGACGTCACGGTCATGGCCATCCGTGCTGAGGAAAGCGCCTGGTTCCCGGTTTCCTATGTCGGCAGCAAAGCGGCTTTCGGACTGTTGCCACCCGAGGCGCTGCAAGCTCGACGCGCTGACACCGCACAGAGCTTGAGCGAACATCTGTTGTGTCTCGGGGGCGATCCGCACAGTTTGGCCACGCAAGTCCCGGTCCTGAATCCCGCGACAATCGACAGCTTTGTGGAAGTGCACATCGAACAGGGCCCTGTGCTGATTGATGCCGGTGTGCCGCTTGGCATCGTCAGCGGTATCTGCGGCAGCTTGCGTTACCGCAAGGCCAGAGTGCTCGGCGTTTATGCTCATTCCGGCGCCACACCGCGAAGCCATCGCCGGGACGCAGTGGTTGCGGTCAGCCAGTTGGTCGTCACGCTGCAACAGTTGTGGCAAAGCATGGAGCACGAAGGGTATCAACTGACAGTGACGGTGGGCCAGTTCGCCACGGACCCGGTTCAGGCTGATTTCAGCAAGGTGTCCGGGCAAGTGGAGTTCTGCATAGATCTGCGTTCGCAACAGCCATTAACCCTGGCCCTGATGGATGAGCGATTGCAGCGCGCTATGAACGAAATTGCTGCCGAACACGGCGTAACGTTCGACCTCGGGGAGCGTACGCAGAGCGCGGCAGGTGTGATGTCTGCGCAGTTGATCGCAGAACTGCACAGCGCTGCACAAATGATCGGGCTGCAAACACAGTCGTTGCCCAGCGGGGCTGGTCACGATGCGGCGGTGTTTGCCGGGCAGGGCATAGACACTGCGATGTTGTTCATCCGCAATGCCAATGGCAGCCACAACCCGGACGAGGCCATGAGCATCGAGGATTTTCGTGATGCGACGCGGGTACTGGGAAGGGTGCTCGCCAAACGCGCGGGGTGAAAGGGTCAGCACCGTATTGGGTGCTGACCCTTAGCGATGCTGCTGATTGATCAGAGCTGGCTAAAGCGGTTGATGATGCCTTGGCGGACACTGTCGATGTGCGCCGCAGCGGCTTTCTGCGCGGCTTCCGGATCGCCGGAGCGCAGCGCCTCGATGATCGTCAGATGCTCCTGATAACCGACTTTCAATGCTTGCACGATTGCCAGGTGCTCCTGATGAGCACTCTCAAAACGCTCGGGTGCAACACTCAGGTTGAACATGCGGGTTTTCAAACGCAGGGTTTCGATGTACTGCGTCAGCAACAGGTTGCCGCTGTAATGCGAGACCATCTGGTGCAGCTTGCTGTCAACGATCCAGTCTTCCTCAGCATTGGGTACTTCTGCTGCAAGCAGGCGCCGCACGCTGGCTTCCAGTTCATCGAGTTCGGCTATCGGTACGCGGCCCGCCGCCAGACGCGCAGCTTCAGCTTCCAGCGTACGGCGAACGTGTAGGGTTTCGATCAATTCACGGATGGAAAACTGCCGAACGACCAAAGTGCGTCCGGCGGTACGACTGATCAGGCCTTCGTTTTCCAGGCGGGTCAGGGCATCGCGAACAGGCGTACGGGAGATGTTCAGCAGTTCGGCGAGCCTGCGTTCCTGCAGGACGGTATTGGCGGGCAACTCTCGACTGATGAGCATCTGCAGCATCGCGTCGTAAGCTTTGGCGCTGAGATTCTGTTCCCGTTCACCGAGGAAGTCGGCCGTGGATTTGATCGGTTCCATAAGTCACTTCACACAAGGGGTATCAGACAAAAGTGGATTGGCAGCCGGTAAACGGGAGCGGCTGCCAATGACGGCCCGGATTTTACGCTGTGTCGCTCCTTGCGCGATAGCACGCGGCGCAACTTGCCTCGCATTACTGCGCCAGTGAGCGCACCGGGTCCTTGGGCGCCGGGCCATAACTGATCAGCTCAGACGAATCTGGCGGCGTTCCATCCACGACGACAATTGCGTCAGCATCGTGGTCAGGACCAGATAGATCACTGCGGTGGCTATGAAGAACTGGAATGGGCGGAAGGTCGTGGAAATAATCGTTTGCGCATACAGCGTCAGGTCGACCACGGTGATGGTGGACAGCAGCGAAGTGTTCTTCAGCGCGGCAATGGCTTCGTTGGTCAGCGGCGGCAGGATGATTCGGAACACCTGAGGCAGGACGATGCGCACCATGGTTTCCGGATGGCTCATGCCCAGCGCCTGTGACGACTCGAATTGTCCCTTGGGGATCGCCAGCAGCCCGGAACGAATGATCTCCGCCACGTAGGCGCCGCTGTTCAGGCCCAACGCGATGACCCCGGCCATGAACGGCGAGGGGTTGATACCCAGTTGTGGCAGCCCGAAGTAAATGATGAACACCTGAATCAGTGCTGGCGTGCCCCGGATGAACCACACGTAGAAGCTGGCGATGCCCCGGAACACCACGAAGTCGGAGCGTTTGCCAAGCACCGCCAGCAAGCCGAATACCCAGCTAAGGACGATGGTCGCCACCGTGATGAGCAATACTACCCAAGCGGCCTCCATGAAGCCGGCCCCGTAGAGAACGATGTCGCTGTACAACTGACTCATTCCGGTTTCTCCACGGCTGATGGGGTGATGTCTTCATGCAGGATGCGTTTGAGAAACTGGCGCAGACGTTCATTCTTCGGATTGCGCAGCACTTCTTCAGGCGGCCCGTCTTCGGCAATGCACCCTTGATCGAAATACAGAACGCGGGTGGCGACGTCGCGAGCAAAGGCGATTTCGTGGGTCACCAGCAACATGGTCATGCCTTCGGCTGCCAGTGAGGCAATTAACGCCAGCACCTCTCCGACCAGCTCGGGGTCTAGCGCCGAGGTCGCTTCGTCGAACAGCATTACCTTGGGTTTCATCGCCAGCGCACGGGCAATTGCGACACGTTGCTGCTGGCCGCCGGACAACTTGCCGGGGTACTGATGGCATTTGTCGAACAGCCCGACTTTGGTCAGCAGCGCTTCACCTTCTTTGATGGCCTGTGCCTTGGGCATTTTCAGCACGCGCATTGGCGCTTCGATTACGTTTTGCAGCACCGTCTTGTGCGGCCACAGGTTGTAACTCTGGAACACCATGCCGATTTGCGCGCGCAAGGAGCGCAGTTGATCGGTGGTCGGTTGTGCGCGAGCACCGTCGCGAAAATCGAAGGCGAACTCCTCAAACTCCATGAACCCCTGTTGGGGCATTTCCATGACGTTCAGGCAGCGCAGGAAGGTGCTTTTGCCAGACCCGCTGGCGCCAATGATCGACACCACTTCGCCAGGGTATACATCGAGCGCCACGTTCTTGAGCACATGCAGATCGCCGTAGCTCTTGCTCAGCTCTTTGATGCGCAACATCGGCTTGACTGCTTCGGTCATGACGTCAGTCCTGAGCGGGAAGAGGGTGGATGCACCAGGCGATGTCGCTGGGCTGACGACCGGCGCCGTTGATTGGCGTGATGTCCTGCGGGCACGCCGACAACACCACCAGCACGTCCATTTCGGCCAGCAAGGTCACGCTGTCACCGGCCTTGGAGCGTGGCGGTATACGTTGCACGCTGCCGTCTTCGGCCACCGGAACGTTCATGAACAGGTTCAGCGAGGCGGGCGTGTAGCTGCACCGAATGCCCTGTTCGGCCAGTGCTTCGTGGAAGTTGTCAGTGCAGCTGCGGTGATAGTCGGTGCAGCCCAGCTCTTTATAGATGGCACCGTTGCACGGGCACAGCAGGGTGTCGTGACGACCGGGCGAGCTGTCTTCGATCAGTTTGAGCATCGGTCGGCGCAGGTTGCTCACCAGTGTCATGCCTTTGTCGAAGAACATATTGCTATTGATCGAGCGGGTATGTTCCATCGCACTGCATTCGCTGGCGTCGGTCAGGTTGACGGCCCAGGCATCGACCACCTGATTACCGTGCAGGTTAATGACGCTGATGGCCTCACCCTTGCACAGCTTGATGGCGATCCCTCGCGTGGCCTTCAGGATTTGATGTAAATCATCAGTGGGCGATAAAAGGGGCATGTCGTCCTCTCTTGCTGGAACAGATCGCCGAAGGCTTTCGGTTTTGGTTGATTTTCGGTATACCGATGGAATGCAAGGTGAATGCCATTGTGTTGTCCCCACCGAAAACCAGCGAGAAAACCATGAATCAGTGTTTGATGCCGCAACCCATTCACGCCTCAGGGATAGAGATTTTGCGTGGCGCAGGCCTTGAGCCGCTGATAGGTGAGGAGGCTTGTCGGTTGGCTGACCCGGACAGGGTCGTGGCCGGCATTTTTCGCAGCAGCCGATTTGGACGCCCCGAGATGGAGCGCTTCAAAAATCTGCGGGTCATCGGGGTGCATGGCGCGGGCTTCGATAATATCGACCTGACGGCGGCGCAGCATTTCAACATTCCGGTCTTCAACACCCCCGGCCGCAATGCCCGCTCGGTGGCAGAGCACGCGATTGCCCTGATGTTCGCTTTGAGCAAACAGCTGCTGCAAAGCGACCAAGCGGCCCGGGCCGGGAACATGGCGTTCCGTTTCCGGGCACAGTTGCGCGAGCTGCACGGGCTGACCCTGGGACTGGTCGGTTTCGGGGCGATTGGCAAGGCGACCGCTGCGCTGGCACTGGCGTTAGGCATGCAGGTGCAGGTGTTTGCCCGCAGCGCCACCCACGAACAATTGAATGCACTGGGCATGCAGCGGGCAGACGGTCTCAAAGCGCTGCTCAATAGCAGCGATATCGTGTCGCTGCATCTGCCCTCATTGCCGCAGACCTATCACCTCATCGGCGCCGAACAGTTGCGCTGGATGAAGCCCTCGGCACTATTGATCAATACCGGGCGCGCGCCGTTGGTTGATGAAGCCGCATTGATCGATGCATTGCAGTCGGGGATCATCGCTGGCGCAGGATTGGACGTTTATGCCTTCGACAGCATGTCCGCCGACTACCCGCTGCTGCACTTACCCAATGTCGTGCTGACGCCGCACACCGGAGCATCCACTGAACAGTCACTGATTCGCATGGCCAACGCTGTGACCCGAGGCGTGGTCAAGGTGCTGGCCGGCGGGGAGCCGGAAGATCGTCTGGCCTAGCGACGTGACGTAGCGACTCAAATTCCGCTGTTGATCCACATCCACAACGGCAGGGTGATCGCCGAAAGGATGGTCGACAGGCAAATGACTGAGCTGGTTTTCTGGCTGTCGTCCAGCGAGCGCGCAAAGCCCAGTACGTTGACGCCGCAGGGATTGGCCGCCATCAGCACCAATACGCCACGTGGCATGCCGTCAATGCCCAGCAATACGCAAGCCAGCAGCACCAACAGCGGCATGGCAACCAGTTTGGCGAAGGTGATGCCCACGGCGTACACGCTTGGGCGCAGGCGATAACCGGAGAGGTTGGCGCCGAGGACAATCAGTGCGCAGGGCAGCGCCGCCTGAGCCAGCCAGTTCGCCAGTTGCAGGCTCCAGCCGGGCAAAGTCAGGCCCGAAAGGTTAACCGCTACGCCAAGCAACAACCCGATGATCATCGGGTTGGCCAGGCTCGACACCAGCGTTGCGGGCTTGAACGGTTCGGTGCCAGCGACGCTGTTATAAAGGCTCTGGAAACTGAACAGTAGCAAACTGTGCACGGCCAGCACCGTGAACAGCAGCACCAGGCCACCGCTGCCGAAAAGGCTGGCAACCATGGGGATGCCGATCAATGCGTTGTTGCCGAACGCTGCGGTCAGTCCGAACGGGGTCGGGTGCTTGATAAAGCGGTGGGCAATCAGGTTGACGGTGGAAAAGATAAGCAGCGCGGGGACGAAGTACGCCACCAGCACCTTCACGTTCAAACCGTCGTGCAGCGGCGCGTTGACCATGCCGGTGAACAGCACCATGGGCATAAACAGTTTGAAAGCCAGGTTGCCCAGAGCCTTGTTGGTCTCGGCGTTGAGCGCGCCACGGCGGGCAAGCACATACCCGAGAATGATCAACAGAAAGATCGGCAGGATCGTTTGCGGGACAGGCACGGCGCAAGCCTCCAAAAAAAGTGCGCGCATTATTACCGCGTAAGTTCCGGGCTGTCAGCGTAAATGTCAGATTAATTTATGGATTGGCATACTAATTGCTAAGACCCTATAACGTATTGTTAAGCGTTGGCCGCTGTGCGGGCGCAAAAAAACTTCAGCGAGGGAAGTTGAATGCAGTCGCTCAATCTGCGGCAAATCGAAGTGTTTCGTGCGGTGATGATCACCGGTTCAATCAACGGTGCCGCGCAATTGCTGTTGGTCTCGCAGCCCGCCGTAAGCCGTATGCTCTCGCATACCGAGGCGCGCATCGGCTTTCAGTTGTTTGAGCGGGTCAAGGGACGGCTGTACCCATCGCCCGAGGCCAGGCGTCTTTTTACCGACGTCGAGTCGGTGTACCGCGACATCCAGCGGGTCAATACCACGCTGCATGATTTAGTCCAGCAACGCCATGGCGTACTGCGCATTGCCAGCAGTCCTAGCTTGGGGCATCAATTGGTCCCCGATGCGATAGCCGCCTTCAGGCGGTGCAACGCTGACATCCGTGTCAGCCTCGAGTGCCTGCGTCACGTCTTGCTACGCGACCGCTTGCTTGATCAACAGGCAGACCTCGGTATCTCGCTGTTCCCCATCGATCACCCCAACCTACGTGCCGTGCCGCTGAGTGACATTCGGGTCCTGATAGTCTGTCCTGCCGATCATGAACTGACCCGCGTGCCGGTGGATGAGTTGCCCCAGGCCCTGGCTGATTCGCCTTTCATAGGCTATCCAGCCGACACGCCGTTCTTCAGCGTCATGAAGCCCGCGTTCGAGCGCGTGGGGCTGCCGTATCGCCCGGACATCGATGTCGACTCGCCCCATCACGCCTGTGCACTGGTAAAAAACGGCGCAGGTTTCTCAGTAGTCGACGAGATTTCCTATCGCGCCTCAGGCACCGAGCGGATGGCGGTGCTGCCAATTCTTACTGACGAGCGCCTGACGGTCAGCCTGGTACATCTGCGTCGTGAACCGCTGGCGCAATTCGCCCAAGGCTTCGTCGAACACTTGCGCAGCACCCTTGGCGGGAGCGGTTTTGAACTGTTCAGCATGGATTAACAAAAGGTTAATCGTCAGCGACGTATTGGCATGCGACAGCAGGCTTTGACCCTCCCACAATGGCCCCACGCATTACAACAGGGTTTGCCGGCACCGAGCCGGTCTTGTAGGAGGACATGCGCCATGCGCGAAATCATCATCGGCGGCGCCCAGTTGGGAGCTATCCAGAAAACTGACTCCAGAGCCACTGTGGTCCAGCGCATGCTGGTACTGCTGGAGCAGGCCCAACAACAGGGTTGCGAACTGGTGGTGTTTCCGGAGCTTGCGCTGACGACGTTTTTTCCGCGCTGGTTCATGCAGGATCAGCAGGAAGTCGATACCTGGTTCGAGCGTGAAATGCCCAGCGACGTAACACGCCCGCTGTTCGACTTCTCCCGTGAGCACGGCATCGCGATCTCCTTTGGCTACGCCGAGTTCACCCCCGAAGGACGCCATTTCAATACCTCGATTCTCACCGATCGCCAAGGCAACATCGTTGCTAAGTACCGCAAGGTGCATCTGCCGGGGCACGTTGAGTTCGACGCCGGCCGCGATTTTCAGCACCTGGAAAAACGTTATTTCGAACCCGGCGATCTGGGCTTCCCGACGTGGGAGACTCAAGGCGCGGTGATGGGGATGTGCATCTGCAATGACCGTCGCTGGCCGGAAACCTATCGGGTCATGGGCCTGCAAGGCGTCGAGCTGATCACCTTGGGCTACAACACC